>JBMCIH010000160.1:0-5717 GCA_048617055.1 Marinobacter sp.
CCGGCGACGACCGCCGCCGCACCCACGACATGAACACCGCCAACTGGGTGCCGGACCTGCTCATCGAACGCATGCGCGAGGACAAGGACTGGACCCTGTTCTCCCCCAGCGATGTCATCGACCTGCACGACCTCTACGGCAAGGCCTTCGAAGAGCGCTACGAGCACTACGAAAAACTGGCGGAGCAGGGCGAGATCACCCTCTACAAAAAAGTGTCCGCGAAACAGCTCTGGCGCAAGATGCTCACCGTGCTGTTCGAAACCGGCCACCCCTGGATCACCTTCAAGGACCCCTGCAACCTGCGCTCCCCCCAGCAGCACCAGGGCGTGGTCCACAGCTCCAACCTGTGCACCGAGATCACCCTCAACACCAGCGAGGACGAGATCGCCGTATGCAACCTGGGTTCCGTCAACCTGGCGGCCCATGTACAGGATGGAGAACTGGACGTGCAGCGGCTGGAGCGCACCGTCACCACCGCCGTGCGCATGCTCGATAACGTCATCGACATCAACTACTACGCCGTGCCCCAGGCGAAAAACTCCAACCTCAAGCACCGGCCGGTGGGGCTGGGCCTGATGGGCTTCCAGGACGCCCTCTACAAACTCGGCGTACCCTACGCCAGCCCGGAAGCCGTCCACTTTGCCGACGTGGCCATGGAACAGCTGAGCTACTTCGCCATCCGCGCCTCCGCTCAACTGGCGGGCGAGCGGGGCGCCTACGACACCTACGAAGGCTCCCTGTGGCACCAGGGCATCCTGCCCATCGACTCCATCCGGCTGCTGGAGGAAAACCGCCGGGAGGGCGATCTTTCCGTCAACACCGACTGCCAGCTGGACTGGACCCCGGTGCGGGAACTCATCGCCCGTAACGGCATGCGCAACAGCAACGTCATGGCCATTGCCCCCACCGCCACCATCTCCAACATCGTGGGCGTGTCCCAGTCCATCGAGCCGGCGTACCAGAACCTGTTCGTCAAATCGAACCTGTCCGGCGAGTTCACCGTGGTCAACCCGTCCCTGGTCCGCGACCTCAAGGCCGAGGGCCTGTGGGACAACGTCATGGTCAACGACCTCAAGTACTTCGACGGCAGCGTACAGCAGATCGACCGCATACCGGCGGAACTGAAAGCCCGCTACGCCACCGCCTTCGAACTCGACCCGAGATGGCTGGTGGAAGCCGCCGCCCGCCGCCAGAAATGGCTCGACCAGGCCCAGAGCCTCAACCTCTACATGGCCGAACCCAGCGGCCGCAAACTGGACGACCTGTACCAGCTGGCCTGGGAACGGGGCCTGAAAACCACCTATTACCTGCGCTCACTGGGCGCCACCGGTGCCGAAAAATCGGCCCCTGTGGCTGCGCCACAGCCGCAGGTATGTTCCATCGATGAGCCGAACTGTGAGGCTTGTCAGTAACTGATTTTTTGCCACGGAATCCACGGAAGAACACGGAAAAAAGCAAAGAAAAAGACGTTATTGGCCACGAAATCCACTAAATCCACGAAAAACTCACTTTGGATAATCAGTATTTCTATCTTTTCATTTCGTGGGTTTAGTGGATTTCGTGGCTAAAAAATCTTTCTATCTTTTTCGTCTTTCCTTCCGTGTTCTTCCGTGGATTCCGTGGCCAACAAATGCTTTAAGCGGAGAAACCCCCATGCTCAACTGGGACGACGAACCAAAACCCCAATCCAATGCCGCCACAACCGAAGGCCCGGCCCCGGTCAATGTCGACGACAAGCGCGTCATCAATGGCGAAACCGACATCAACCAGCTGGCGCCCTTCAAGTACCCCTGGGCCTGGGAGTACTTCATGAACGCCAACAAGAACCACTGGACGCCGCTGGATGTGAACATGGCCCAGGATGTCCACGACTACCACCACCGCCTCAACCCGGCGGAAAAGCATGTCTACGAGAATGTACTGGCGTACCTCACCACCTCCGACATCCTCGCCATGCGCAACATTGGCCTGGCGGTGATGGAAAAGATGAGCGCGCCGGAGCTGCAGATCTATCAGGCCCGGCAGGTCTACGAGGAAGCCATGCACACCTGGGCCTACCAGCACTGCATCGAAACCCTCAACCTGGACCAGAGCGAAATCTACAATCGCTACCGGGTGGTGCCCGAAATCAACGGCAAGATCCAGCTGGCCAACCGCCGCCTGGACGCCGCCATGCGCTCCGACCTCAACCTGCGCAACCGGGACGACCTGCAGGAATTCATCATGTCGTACCTGTTCTTTGCCGCCGTGTTCGAGGGCGCCTGGTTCTACAACGGCTTCAGCCCCATTTTCGCCCTGCAGCGCCGGGGCCTGATGCGGGGCACCGGCGAGCAGCTGCAGTACATCCTGCGGGACGAGGCCATGCACTTCTCCTTCGGCCTGAAAGTGGTCAACCAGATCCTGGAAGAGGAAGACATCACCCTGGACCCCAGGGCCGTGCGGGACATGTGGGACGAGTCCGAAGCCGCCGAGACCGCCTATGCCAACTACATCCTGAGGGATCCTATCCTGGGCTACTCCGCCGGGTACCACAGTGAACAGTTCCGCTTTGTCGCCAACCGCCGCGCCAGGACGGTGGGGCTGGAAGAGCCCTTCCCGGGGGCGAAAAACGTCTCCCCCTGGCTGGACGAGCAGGCGACGATGCGCAAGGAAAAGAACTTCTTCGAAACGCGGGTGATCGAGTACCAGACCGGGGCACAGCTGGAGTGGTGAACCCGGCCGGGCCAGCAGGGGTGCTCCGCACCCTTTGCCGGCCCGCGGTTACCCGGCTTTGCGGCGAAGCTCTCCATTGAGGGCCTTGATGATGGTGTAGCACATCACCAGCATGACGATGGAGAACGGAATCGCCGTGGCCGTCACGCCCGCCTGCAGGGCGGACAGTCCGCCGCCGATAAGCAGCACGATGGCAACCAGCCCCTCCACCATGGCCCAGAACATGCGCTGGGTGCGGGGCGCATCGATCTTGCCGCCGGCGGTGATGGTATCGATCACCAGAGAGCCGGAATCCGAGGAGGTGACGAAGAAGATCAGCGCCAGCACGATGGCGAGTATGGATGTCAGGTTGGCCAGCGGCAGCTCATTGAGCATACCGAACACCGACAGCTCGGGGCGGTAGTTGTCGATGACATAGTCCTTGACCAGACTGGCGTCGGGGTCGGCATAGAGCTGCTCCAGGGCGATGCCGCCAAACACACCCATCCAGACAAAAATGAACAGGCTGGGGATCAGCAGTACGCAGAGTACGAACTCCCGCACCGTACGCCCCCGGGACACCCGGGCGATGAACATGCCCACAAACGGCGCCCAGCTGACCCACCAGGCCCAGTAAAAGATGGTCCAGTCCTGGCGGAAGGCATCGTCCTCACGGCCGAACGGGGCGGACAGGGGGATAAACTCCTTCACATAGGTCGCCAGACCCGTCCAGAAGCCGTCCAGACCGACCAGGGTGGGGCCGGCAAGCAGTACAAAGAAAAAGAACAGAACCGCCAGCATCATATTGATCTCGGAGAGCTTTTTGACGCCGCCCTCGATCCCCCGCCATACCGACACCAGCGCCACGGCCGTCACCAGCAGGATCACAATGACCTGGGTGGCGACGGTAACGGGCAGATCGAAGACGAAGTTCATCCCTGCGTTGGCCTGCTGAGCCCCGAGCCCGAGGGCGGTGGCCAGCCCGAACAGGGTGGAGAACACCGCGAGAATATCGATCACATCGCCCCACCAGCCCCAGACGCGGTCGCCAAGCACCGGAAAGAACACCGAGCGAATGGAAAACGGCAGCCCCTTGTTGTAGGTGAACAGGGCCAGCGCCAGGGCCATGACCACGTAGACCGCCCAGCCGTGAATGCCCCAGTGCAGAAAGGTGCCCGCCAGCCCCAGGGCACGGGCCTCCGGAATGACATCCGGGTTCAGTGCGCCGTCCTCCCCGAAGGGTGACGGAATACCCAGGGGCAGGGATACGTTGGCGTGGTAGACCGGCTCCAGCACACTGAAAAACAGCAGCCCGATGCCGATGCCGGCGGTAAACAGCATCGCGAACCAGGACAGGTAGCTGTGATCCGGCCGCGCATCAGGGCCACCCAGGCGCACGGACCCGTAGGGCAGCACCACAAGAGCCAGGGCGAAGACGATGAAAAGGTCCACCACAATCATGAAGTACCAGTCCAGGGTACCCGTCGCGAAGCCGACGATGGACTGGAAAATACTGCCCGCCCTTTCGGGGAACAACAGGGTAAGAATGATGAAAAGGACAGACGCCAGAGCCGATATCACAAAGACCCGGTTGTGGATGTCGAACCCGAAGGGCCCCAGCTTGCCCACGATATTGTCCTGACCGACCTGGTAATCTGTATTCATATCGCTGCTGGCATGGGTATCGGGTGCCTGCCGGGAACGACTCATGGGCTGGTTATCCTTGTCATCCGATGGTGGAACAGGCTGGCCCTCAGGAAAGCCCGGCAGCACCGATCCGCCGCCTGGTGAAGGGAGTCTGCCATTTCAGCAAAAAAGGTTGGACGTTTTTTAGCGTAGCATGCAAATCACCAAAGCCTGAAAGAGAGGCCCCGCGCCGACACAGGAATCGGTCCAGGGCGGAACAGTGGTAAACTGGCGCCTTTGTTGCCCTGGAGTCCCATGCCGAGATCCTTCTACCGCCGCGGCCCCGACCACCGTGGCGGCGCCACCGTCACCTTCCTGGACGTGCGGCGCCGGTTCGGCTTCCGCACCGTCGAGATCGGCCGCTGGGTCACCGAACCGGAAAAACAGCGTAGTGCCGCCCTGTTCTACGATGCCCTGTGCGACCTGATGACCATCCTGGGTGGCACGGAGGCACTTGTCTCCCTGCGCGGCACCCTGGCCCTGCAATACGGCATCGGCGGCCGGCCCGGGGTGTCCGCCCACTACACGCCGGCCACCCGCAGTTTCGCCCTGGCCAAGAACGCCGGCCCCGGCAGCATCGCCCACGAATGGTTCCACGCCTTTGATCACTACATTGCCGACAAGCTGTTTGAACAGACCCGCAAGGGCGAATTCGGCTCCACGTTGTGGCTCACCCGCGACAATGCCATCCGCCACCCCCTGAACGACCGTCTGCAGGCCTGCTACCGGACCATCCTGCTGAACGAGGCGGGCACCGCCCCCAGCGAGCTGTTCCGGAAGTCCGCGGCAGCCGACAAGGCTGCAGGGGTAGTTTACTTCAGCAAACCCGAAGAACTCTGCGCCCGGGCTTTCGAGGCCTTCGTGCAGGACGCAGGATATAAAAATGCCTTCCTGGTCCGGGGCACCCGGGAGACCGAAGAAGCCAGAATGGGATTGTACCCAGCGGGCAACCAACGGGAACAGATCAACCGCGCTTTCCGGGACTACTTCTGGAATCTAGGCCGGGCGTTGCAGCGGGCGAACGGCTAGTGTCCCGTCTGGTTAATTCGTTGATTCACTGCTTGCCGCTGGCGCCTCTGGCCAAGGCGCCAGTCCGCAGGTGTGGTGGTTCCACATCAAGGGCTGGCAACACAGGTCCAGAGGCGCCAGCGGCAAGCCCTTCGGGAGCTCCTGGAAGCCTTGATAGCGTTGTTGCGGCGTCTCGATTTGGAACCATCAAACCTTCACCGCCGCGCCTTGCTCTCAAGGCCTCCAGGGGCTCAGTGAGTCAACGAATTAACCAGACGGGACACTAGAGGCCTGAGGTTGGAGAACCGGTTTGCAAAAGCCCGGAAACGGCA
>JBMCIH010000161.1:0-5687 GCA_048617055.1 Marinobacter sp.
GCCATGCCCCTCAGGCCGGTGTTGCGTCTCTTGGCAAGGGAGCTACCCTTACCGGCGAGCCGCGCCTTGGCCTGAGGGGCATGGCGGGCTCTGACAGTCGACAAACTTGTGTTAAGGGACACTGGCTCTCCTCAGGCGTGTTTCAGGCTGTCGCAGAACGCCTGGGCTTCGGACACATCCAGCGTGCCTTCATAGATGGCCCGGCCGGTGATGGCGCCGAGTATGCCCTTGTCGGCCACCGTGGCCAGGCGCCTGAGGTCGTCCATGTTGGTAACGCCGCCGGAGGCAATGACGGGTATGCCGCCCGCTTCTGCCAGTGCGGCGGTGGCTTCAACGTTGACACCCTGCATCATGCCGTCGCGGCTGATGTCGGTGTAGACGATGGCTTCGACGCCGTCATTGGCGAAGCGTTTGGCCAGGTCGGTGGCCAGGACTTCGGAGACTTCCGCCCAGCCGTCGGTGGCCACCCGGCCGTCTTTGGCGTCCAGGCCCACGATAATATGGCCGGGGAACTGTTTGCACATGTCGGTGACGAACCCGGGCTCTTTGACGGCCTTGGTGCCGATGATGACCCACTGCACGCCGGCCCTGAGGTAGGCTTCGATGGTGTCCGCGGAGCGGATGCCGCCGCCGATCTGGATTGGCAGGTTGGGGTATTTGGTGGTAATGGCGCGGACGATCTCGCCATTGACCGGTTCGCCGGCGAAGGCGCCATTGAGGTCCACCAGGTGGAGGCGGCGGGCGCCGGCGTCGACCCAGCGGTCAGCCATGGCGACGGGGTCGTCGCCGTACTCGGTGGAGTCGTCCATCTTGCCCTGGCGGAGGCGGACGCATTTGCCGTCTTTCAGGTCTATTGCGGGGATGATCAGCATGGCTTTCAGGTTCCGTTGCAGTCGGCTGGCCAACACGGTGCAGCATGTCCGCGTGCCGCTGCACGGTGCGGTTTTCCGGGACACACCGTAGATACATCCCTATAGGCTCGTCGAAAAGGTCCCTCTTTTCGACGCTCCCGGAAAACCGCACCGCACATAGTCACGCTAAATTCGTACCTGCCCGCTACCTGTGTCCGGACCAGCCAGTAAAGTTTTTCAGAAGCTGCAGACCCGCCCGGGCACTTTTTTCCGGGTGGAACTGCGCCGCAAAAATATTATCTCTCGCCACGGCGGCGGCGAGGTCGACGCCGTAGTGAGTGCGACCAGCAATGGCTGCGTTGCCGGCGGCTTCCACGTAGTAACTGTGCACGAAATAGAAACGGTCACCGTCTTCGATACCGTGCCACAGCGGGTGGTCAACGGTCTGCCACACCTGGTTCCAGCCCATGTGGGGCACCTTCAGCCGTTCGCCGTTTTCGGTCAGGTTTTCGCCGAAGAAGCGTACCTGGGCATCGAACAGGTTGATGCAGTCGATGCCGCCGTTTTCTTCACTGCGGGACATGATCGCCTGCATGCCCACGCAGATGCCCAGGAACGGGCGGTCGACGGAGACCTCCCGCACCAGATCCACTACACCCAGACGATGCATTTCCGCCATGCAGTCGCGGATGGCGCCGACGCCGGGGAGGATCACCCGGTCCGCTTCGCGGATCTGGTCGGCGTTGTCAGTGACCAGTACACGGGTGTCCGGCGCGACGTGCTCCACAGCCTTGCGGGCGGAATGGAGGTTTCCCATGCCGTAGTCGATGATGGCAACGGTGTTCATATCGTGGAACTGTCCTGCGAATACTGAGGGTCGCCTAGAGCGAACCTTTGGTGGACGGCGTGATACCCGCCATGCGTTCGTCCATTTCGATGGCCATGCGCAGGGCGCGGCCGAAGGCCTTGAACACGGTTTCGATCTGGTGGTGGGTGTTCTTGCCCTTCAGGTTGTCGATGTGCAGGGTCACCATGGAGTGGTTGACGAAACCCTGGAAAAACTCGCCGAACAGATCGACGTCGAAACCACCCACGGAGGCACGTGTGTACGGCACATCCATGGCCAGGCCGGGACGGCCGGAGAGGTCGATCACCACCCGCGACAGGGCCTCGTCCAGGGGCACGTAGGCGTGGCCGTAACGGCGGATGCCTTTCTTGACGCCCACCGCCTGCTTGAACGCCTGGCCCAGGGTAATGCCGATGTCTTCGACGGTGTGGTGGTCGTCAATGTGGAGGTCGCCGGCGGACTTGATGGACAGGTCCACCAAGCCGTGGCGGGCGATCTGGTCCATCATGTGCTCCAGGAACGGCACACCGGTGTCGAAGCTGGATTTGCCGGTACCGTCCAGATTGATTTCGACGGTAATCTGGGTTTCAAGGGTATTGCGCTCTACCCGAGCCTTGCGATCGGCCATGGGAACTCCGGAAATTGACAAGCAAGCGTTGAATCGAGGGGCAATTATACCTGTTCGCGGTCGCCGCGTCCTGCATTAACACCTGGGGCGGGAACAGCCCGGCAACGAGCCCGGCCCCTCAGAACGCCTTCTTCAGGTTGCTCATGTAGCCGTCCACCAGACCGTTGAACTCGTGCTTTACCACGGGGCTGATGGCCAGCTTGAGCAGGCCCGGCAGCGGCAGGGTCAGTTCGGCGGTGGTCTGGAAGCGGGCTCGGGTGGTATTGTCGTCCACCCCGGTCAGGGCCCAGCTGCCCCGTACGATCCCATTGCCTTCCCCTTTTACCGGCTCCCAGGTGACCTTGCCGGCGTCTCGGTCGGCATAATACTGACAGGCGTAGGCGGTCTGGATGGAGTACTTGTCGACGCCGATCTTTTCCATTTCCCAGCGGTAGGTGTTGTTGCCCAGGTCCACCAGCTTGTGGACTTTCGGGAAATGACTGACGGAACGCGGCACATCAGACAACAAGTCGAATACCTCGTCGTAGGAAGCGGCCAGCCCGATCTCGCGGTTCAGTTCGATGGATACGGTAAAAGCCACGCCTGTCTCCTCCAGTCTGGTCATCCGGCGGTTCTTGTTGGGGCCGGGAAACCGCCTATTGTGGCGAAACCCTTCCATTTTGTCATACTTGGAGCGCTTTTATTTTGTAATCTGTGCGTTAGGCTTTGCGCATGGCCCGGGTAGGGGCCTGCCACCCACTACCGGACGTTACCTGAAAGGATCCTCTTGCCATGAAAGCTGTCCGCCGCGTTCTCCTGATTATTGCTGGCCTGTTCGTTCTGGTTGTGGCCGCAGTCGCGATCGCCATTTTTGTCATCGACCCCAATACCTACAAACCGCAGATCGAGCGGGTGGTGGAGCAGAAGACCAATCTGGAACTGGATCTGTCGGGTGATATCAGCTGGTCGCTTTTTCCCCTTGGCCTTGAGCTCAACGAGGTGGACGCCACCCTGGAAGGCGAACGTTTTGTGGCCCTGCGTCAACTGATCGCGGAGGTGGACTTCTGGTCACTGGTCTCCATGTCGCCCCGGGTGCATGCCTTCATACTGGATGGACTTGACGCACGGCTTGTGGTGTCGGAAGACGGCACCGGCAACTGGACCCGCG
Source organism: Marinobacter sp. (assembly GCA_048617055.1). Lineage (GTDB taxonomy): Bacteria > Pseudomonadota > Gammaproteobacteria > Pseudomonadales > Oleiphilaceae > Marinobacter. The sequence continues at coordinate 3,474 of JBMCIH010000161.1, forward strand.
TCCTGCCCGAGGGCGAGACCCCCACAGCCGAAGAGGCAGCTACCGAGGCGCAGGAACAGGAAGCCGGGGCCGATGAAACGGCTTCCGGCGATATTCTGGCCTTCGCGGTGGAAGAGGTGAGCATCACCGATGCCAGTGTTCAGTACCAGGACGAGGCTACCGGCCAGTCCATCGTGCTTCAGGATTTCAGCCTGCTGGCCAGCCAGATTGCCCTGGGTTCCGAGTTTCCGCTGGAGATCGGATTCGTGGTCAACACCGGTCAGCCAGAGACCCGTGTAAACGGCGACATTTCCATGCGGCTGACAGCCGATGAGGCCCTCAACGAATTTTCGGTGAACGGCCTGGATGCGAAGTTCGGGCTCTCCGGTGAATCTCTGAACGACCGCACCGTGCAGGCCCGCATCACCGGAGCCGCCGACGCCAACCTGGAGAACGAGACCGCCACCCTGGACGATTTCCGCGCATCACTGGCGAACCTGGAGATCACCACCAACCTGGATGTGGAAGGCTTTGGCGACCAGCCCCAGGTGACCGGGGACCTGGATGTGGCAGAGTTCTCCCTGCGGGAGCTGATGGAAACCCTGGGCATGGAGGAGATCGAAACCTCCGACCCGGATGTACTCAACCGTCTTTCCCTGAGCACGGACCTGTCCGGGCCGGCGGGTGTGGCCGAGCTGTCGGACCTCGAAATGGTACTGGACGACACCACCTTCAAAGGCGGAGCCCGGTACAATATCGGAACCGGCGCCCTCTCCTTCGAGCTTGAGGGGGACTCCCTGAACGCCGACCACTACCTGCCGCCGCCCGCCGAGGAAGACGAAGGCGGCCAGGCCGGCACCGATGGCAAGACCGCCGGTAACGGCGAAGAGGGGGACCTGCTGCCCCTTGAGACCCTGCGCGGCCTTGACCTGGACATCGACCTTGGTCTGGGTGAACTGATCATCACTAACCTGACCATCACCGATATCAATACCTCAATCGACGCCGAGGGCGGACAGCTCAGCCTGAGTGATTTCAGTGGCAGCCTGTATAGTGGCGACTTCCAGTCCAGCGTCGACCTTGATGCCCGGAGTGATGACCCGGCCTGGCGCCTGCGGGCTCAGGTCTCCGATGTCGAGACCCAGCCCCTGCTGGAGGATCTGGCGGAAATGGATATGCTCAGCGGTGCCGCAAACATCAACATTGACGCAACCACCACAGGCAACCGCATTTCCCTGCTACGCCGGAACGCCGACGGCGAGGTCACCTTTAACCTGGCCGAGGGCGAGTTCACCCGCATGAACCTGACACGCATGGCCTGCCGGGGCATCGCCCTGGTCAACCAGGAAGAGCTCTCAGACTCGGACTGGGGTGATACCACCCCGTTCAATGACATGCAGGGCACCCTGCAGATCGACGGCAATACCCTGGAGAACACCAACCTGGTGGCAGCACTGGCAGGCATGCGTCTGGAAGGGGAAGGCAGCTTTGACCTGACCGCTTCCGAAATGGACTACGAGGCCGGGCTGCGCATCGTGGGCGAGATTCACCGGGACGAGGCCTGCCGGGTCACCGAATACGTCGAGAACGTCGTCATTCCGGTAGAGTGTCGCGGCAACTTCGCCGAAGACCCGGGCGAGCTGTGTTCCTTTGATGGCTCCCGCTTCCGGGACACCCTCAAAGACATCGCCGCCAACGCCGCCCGGGCCAAGGTAAAGGAAGAGACCGACCGTGTCCGCGAAAAGGCGGAAGAAAAAGCCCGGGAGAAAATCGAGGAACGCCTGGAAGGTGAAGACGGCGACAAGGTGAGGGACGCCATCCGGGGCCTGTTCAACCGATGACTGACCGGTTTGCTGACCAGCTCCTGCAATGGTACGACCAGCACGGCAGGCATGACCTGCCGTGGCACCACGACCGCTCAGCCTACCGCGTCTGGGTGTCGGAGATCATGCTCCAGCAGACCCAGGTGGCCACGGTCATCCCCTACTTCCAGGCCTTTATGGAACGCTTTCCCACGGTCAGGGAACTGGCCGAAGCGCCGGTGGACGACGTGCTCAGCCACTGGTCCGGCCTGGGTTACTACGCCCGGGCCCGCAACCTGCAAAAGGCGGCGATCCGGGTGATGGAAGACCATGGCGGCGAATTTCCGACCGGCCAGGAGCAGCTCGAGGCCCTCCCCGGCATCGGCCGCTCCACCGCCGCCGACGAAGTCATGCAGCGCATCCGGGCGCGCGA
>JBMCIH010000162.1:0-5673 GCA_048617055.1 Marinobacter sp.
ATTGTGTGGAAGTCCATGATATCTCCGTTGTGTTTGTTGTGGGGTACAGACGTCTCCGGTTTCCGGAACATAGAATAATCGCCGGTTTTGTGAAACAGTATTTCGAAATTTCGTTCCTTACCAGGAGACTCTCATGATCAAGACTGAACACAGGGACGGCTACGTCCATCTGCTGATTTCCCGCCCGGAGAAAAAGAACGCCCTGACCCGTGACATGTACACCTCCCTCTCCGCGGGTGTGGAGCAGGCCGCGGCCGACCCCTCCGTGAATGCGATCGTGATCAGCGGCGACGGTGGGGTGTTCACTGCCGGCAATGATCTTGACGACTTCCGTGCCCGTGCCACCGACCCCAACCCCAAACCGTCCGCCGGGCTGGCCTTTATCGGGACGCTGATGAACTGTGACACGCCGGTACTGGTGGCTGCTGAAGGTCTGGCGATTGGCATCGGCACCACCATGCTGCTGCATGTGGATGCGGTCTATGCCGGCGAGTCCACCCGTTTCAAGACCGCCTTCGTGGACCTGGGGCTGGTGCCGGAGGCGGCGTCCACGGTCACCATGCCCCTGCACCTGGGTTCCCGCAAGGCGGCGGACCTGCTGCTGATGGGGGATGTACTGAATGCGACCGAGGCGGCGGAGATCGGCCTGATCAGCCGGGCGGTACCTGATGGTTCAGCGCTGGAGGAAGCCTTCGCGGCCGCCGAAAAGCTGGCGGGCAAGCCGCGGGAGGCGCTGAGGGCCAGCAAGCGCCTGATGAAGGCCCCCTGGCAGGCAATGACCAGGGAAGCCCTGGAGCGGGAGCGTGACGTCTTTGCCGAACGGTTGCGCTCGGAAGACTGTCACGCTGCCCTGGCCCGCATGGGCAAAAAGTAGCGGCAGGCGCCTTCACGCCCCTGCCTGCCGGCCCGGTGTAGCCGCCTGCTGGCTCAGACGGCGTAGCCGGGGTTCCTGCTGTCCAGCAGCCGTATCAGCGCCGGCCAGGTCAGTGCCGAAGCCTTGCCCAGCGACTGTGACTGCTCCCGGGTGGTATCGATGGCCTGCTGGGAGGGCAGACAGTAGGGCGCTGGTGTGCGCACCTGGATCTCGCAGGCCTTCATCAGGAAGTACAGGTAGGTGAAGCACTCGGGCACGGAGCCACCGGCGGTAAGAATGCCGTGGTTGCGTAGCATCAGCATGTTCTTGTCGCCAATGTCGCGGATCAGCCGCTCCCGTTCGTCCAGGTTCAGGGCCACGCCTTCATAGTCGTGGTAGGCCAGGTGGTTTGTGCACAGCATGGCGGTCTGGCTCAGGGGCAGCAGGCCATCCTTGTGGGCGGACACGGCAACCGCATCGGCAGCGTGCACGTGCATGACCGCATGGGCGTCGTCCCGGCCCATATGGACGGCGCTGTGAATGGTAAAGCCCGCCGGGTTGACCCGGTCAATGCCGCCGGCTTCCACCACCTGGCCTTCCTGGTCCACCTTCACCAGCGATGACGCGGTGATCTCGTGGAACAGCAGGCCGTAAGGGTTGATCAGGAAGTGGTGCTCGGGGCCGGGCACACGGGCCGACAGGTGGGTGAACACCAGGTCTTCCCAGCCGTACAGGGCCACCAGCCGGTAGGCCGCCGCCAGTTCGGTGCGTACCTTCCATTCCGCTTTCTTCAGCTCGGTGCTGTCCATCTCATTGGAGCCGGTGATATTGGATGCATTCATACTGCGCGGTCCTCTTGTTGTTGGCATCGGGAGTCTCTCAGGCTCCCTGTTATTGGGGGGTGGATGACAGTGTAGCCCGTTAAATGGGGAGTCGGGTATCCCGTTTGGCGGGTCAGGAGCTTCTGGAAAGGTTCTGGGTGCCTACTGCCGGTTCTGAGGTTGCCAGGTGCAAGGCGGAGCTTGCAGCCAATGGCCGTAGCCCTTGGCAAAAGCTCCAACGACGCAGCTGGCAACGTCAGGGCCGGCCCGGAGGGGCGCTGCAAGCGCCAGTGGGTGCCCTGGGCCTTTCCAGCGGCTCCATAAAAAAGAGGCGGCCCTTAAGGGCCGCCTCGAACGCTCTCCGACTGGAGGAGAGACCCGACAGGTTCTTTGACTTCCGGGACCGCTTAGCCCGCCTGCAGCAGAGAGGCGTAGCGCTCCAGGTGGAAGTCATCGTCGCCGAGCTGGTGGCCGATCATGACCAGGCGCTTGGCGTAATGGGCGAAGCTGTATTCCCAGGTCATGCCGATACCGCCGTGGGACTGGATGCCCTTCTCGGAGATAAACTGGCCGGCGCGGTTGATCACGTTCTTGGCGGCGGCCAGGGTGCGGCGACGCTCGTCGCTCTGCTCGGCGTCGGCGTAGCTGGCTGCCAGGATGGCCATGGAGCGGGCCTGTTCCAGCTCGGACATCATGTCCACCATGCGGTGCTGCAGTACCTGGAACTTGCCGATGGGTACACCAAACTGCTTGCGCTGCTTGAGGTACTCCAGTGTCAGCTCGTTGGCTTCTTCCATGCAGCCCACCGCCTCGGCGCACAGGGCGGCGATGGCACGGCCGGTCTGGTATTCGATCACATCGGCGGCCTTGCCTTCCTCGCCCAGCAGGGCGTCAGTGTCCACCTTGACGTTGTTCAGGAAGATGTCGCAGCCCTTGGTGCCGTCAATGGTCGGGTAGGTGCGGCGCTCAACGCCTTCGGCATTGGGGTCGATGGCGAACAGGCTGATGCCGTCGGCATCGCGCAGGTCACCGGAGGTGCGGGCGGACACGATGATCAGGTCGGCACAGTGGCCGCCGATCACAACTGCCTTGCGGCCGCTGAGGGTGTAGCCGTCACCGGACTTTTCGGCCTTGGTGGCCACTTCGTTCTGGTTGTAGAACGCCTGCGGCTCCTGCAGGCCAACGGCGACTTTCAGCTCGCCGGTGGCGACACCGCTGAGCCACTTTTCCTGCTGGTCATGGTTGCCGGCCTGGCTGAGGATGCCGCCGCCCAGCACGACTGACTGCAGGTAGGGCTCGAGGCACAGGCCGCGGCCCAGTTCGGTCATCACCGACTGGATCTCGACACCGCCGCCGCCAAAGCCGCCCAGCTCCTCGGAGAAGGGAACCGCAGTCAGGCCCAGCTCGCCCAGCTGTTTCCAGAAGTCTTCGCTGAAGCCCAGCTCGGTCTCGCTGAACTCCAGGCGCTTTTCAAAACTGTACTCACCGCGGACCAGGCGCGCCACGGTGTCCTGCAACATCTGTTGCTCTTCGCTCAGAGTGAAGTCCATGGTCGCCCCCTTAAAGTCCCAGAATCATTTTGGATACGATGTTCTTCTGGATCTCGTTGGATCCGCCGAAAATCGACAGCTTGCGGTTGTTGAAGTACTGAGCAGCCAGCGGCGCGGCGTTCTCGTCGGAGAGGTACTCGCCGTCGAAGTCGTAGCTCATCTCTTCCTCAACAAACGGAATCGCGTAGGGACCAATGGCGCGGCGGGCCAGGTCGTTGATGGCCTGGCGGATCTCGGTGCCCTTGACCTTCAGCATGGAACTCTCGGCACCCGGAACACCACCGCCCTCAACCGCTGCGATAATGCGCAGGTTGCTGATGGCCGCGGCCATCAGGTCAATCTCGACCTGGGCGATACGCTGGCTGAAGGTGGGGTCTTCCAGCAGCGACTTGCCGTTCTTCAGGCGGCGGCTGGCCAGCTGCTTGAGGTGGGACAGGGCCGCCTTGGACAGGCCGATGCCGGCCAGACCCGTACGCTCGTAGGTGAGCAGGTACTTGGCGTAGGTCCAGCCCTTGTCTTCCTCGCCCACCAGGTTCTCGACCGGCACCTTGACGTCTTCGAAGAACACTTCGTTGACTTCGTGCTCGCCGTCCAGGGTAATGATCGGACGTACGGTAATGCCCGGAGTGTTCATGTCGATCAGCAGGAAGGAGATGCCTTCCTGGGCCTTCACCTCGGTGTTGGTGCGCACCAGGCAGAAGATCATGTTGGCGTGCTGGCCCAGGGTGGTCCAGGTCTTCTGGCCGTTGACGATGTAGTGGTCGCCTTCGCGCACCGCACGGGTCTTGAGGGAGGCCAGGTCGGACCCGGCGCCAGGCTCGGAGTAACCCTGACACCACCAGTGCTCACCGCTGAGGATCTTCGGCAGGTAATGCTGCTTCTGCTCTTCGGAGCCGAACTTGATAATGACCGGAGCCACCATGTTCACCCCGAACGGAACGGTGCGGGGCACGCCGTAGGCGCAGGACTCTTCGTCCCAGATGTGCTTCTGAACCGGAGTCCACTTCACGCCGCCGTATTCCTCGGGCCAGTGGGTGGCGTACCAGCCCTGCTCAACGAGGATCTTTTGCCAGCGCTGATGGTCTTCCTTGCTCATCTTGCGGAAGCCCTTTACCTTGGCAGCGATGTCGGCCGGCAGTTTCTCATCCAGAAAAGCCCGCACTTCGTCACGGAAGGCGAGCTCTTCAGCCGTGTAGTTCATGTTCATGAATCAACCTCTCGGTTCGTTCCAGCGAAAACATATACCGCATAGCAGAATATGCCTATGATGGAGGAAGCTCATTATCGTGTCAATTCCCGCAATCCGGCGGTCAGGCACGTCGGGGCTTCGTTCCAGGTGCGCTCTGCCATGCGCAGAAGGTAAGGCCTGGCAGGTTCCGGCCCGGTATGGCGAATCGGGAGGACAACTCGGGTCCGCCTGGCGGAACAGAGAGTCCAAATTTTAGCGGCGTTACTTTAATTCAGGCGGGCGGCGGATACCAATTAACCAGTGGCGGCATTGTAGTCGAAGGGCCGGGGTTTTGCCTGCCGGATGCGCTGCGGATCGGTCGGTGGGGTTATGCGGTCAAAAAAACAGGGCCCGAAGGCCCTGCTTTGCGCGTACCGGACAGCCGCTCTACTTGAACGACTGCAGACCGGTCTGGCCACGGCCCAGGATCAGGGCGTGGACGTCGTGGGTGCCTTCGTAGGTGTTGACGGCTTCCAGGTTCATCACGTGACGGATCACGTGGTACTCGTCGGAGATGCCGTTGCCACCGTGCATGTCGCGGGCAACCCGGGCGATGTCCAGTGCCTTGCCGCAGTTGTTGCGCTTGAGCAGTGACACCGAATCCGGCGTGGCCTCGCCGGCGTCCATCATCCGGCCCAGTTGCAGTACCGCCTGCAGGCCGATGGTGATCTCGGTCTGCATGTCCACGAGTTTTTTCTGGATCAGCTGGTTGGCGGCCAGCGGCTTGCCGAACTGCTTGCGCTCCAGGGTGTAGTCGCGGGCCGCGTGCCAGCAGAATTCGGCGGCACCCAAAGAACCCCAGCTAATGCCAAACCGCGCCTTGTTGAGGCAGCTGAAGGGGCCTTTCAACCCCTCTAGCTCTAGGTGGTTTTCTTCCGGAACGAACACCTCGTCCATAAAGATGGAGCCGGTTTCCGACGCCCGCAGGGAGAATTTGCCCTGGATTTTTGGCGTGTCCAGACCTTTGGCGTCTTCGCGCTCGATAACAAAGCCGTTCACTTTTCCGTCCAGTTTGGCCCAGACCACGAAGACGTCGGCAATCGGTGAGTTGGTGATCCAGGTTTTGGAACCACTCAGCAGGTAGCCGCCGTCAACTTTCCTGGCACGGGTTTCCATGCCGCCGGGGTCGGACCCGTGATTGGGTTCGGTCAGCCCGAAACAGCCAACGTACTCGCCCGAGGCCAGCTTGGGCAGGATGCGTTTCTTCATCGCTTCCTTGCC
>JBMCIH010000163.1:0-5615 GCA_048617055.1 Marinobacter sp.
AGCGATCCAGCCGCAGGTCAAAAGCACCCTCCAGCTGTGTCTGTTCCCCGTAGGTGGCGTTCAGTTGCCGGGCGAAGACCCGGGTAATCCCGCCATGGATACGCCAGCCCACCGTGCCCGCCACCTGGCGGAAGTGCCATGGCTCGGCAAAGAGCCCGGGGAAATTCAGTGTCATATTGTCGCCATCCGCCCTGACCTGACCGCCGTGGCGATCCAGCCACAGATGCCCCTGCACATTGGCTCCGCCGGGAGCGCCACGGTGGGGCTGCACGGCAACACCATCAAGGGCCGCCGCCACCTCGAACTCTTCCGGATTCTTGCGGGGTATCCGCATGTGGAAGGAAGACAGCAGGCCTTGCGGACCAAGCCCCGCTACATGGTAGGCGGTCCGTGCAGGCAACTGACCCGACGCCACCGCCAGCCGGGAAAGGGCCCCCAGGGGGACCCGGGCGGACTGGACCCGGACCTGCAGCCGGTCGTAGTCGATACGGGTCTGCAGGTGCTCCACCCGGTCGTCCTGCCACTGCCAACCCAGCTGGCGAATGTGGAAGCTGCCGCCCTCTGTGGTGCGCCGCCAGCCGATACGGGCCGTCAGGTCCTCCACGGGCGCCAGCTCCTCAAGATCACTGCTCAGTTCCAGCCGCTTCACATCCGCGAGCGCATTGAGCCTTTGCAGCCGGCCCTGATCAAAGGTAAGCCAGGTGCTGGCGCTCGCATCAAGCTGCTGCAGTTCGAACTTCCGCCACCGGAGCCCCCGGGTCAGGCTGTCAAAGAATCGTCCGGGGGAAAGTTCGGCCCATATGCGGCCGCTGAAACGCCCCTCTAGGAAATTCCGGCCGCGGACCGAAAAGGTGGCCAGCTGGTCCAGAGTGCCCTGGCGCATGGCCCGGCCGGAGGCGGACATCTGGCCGTCCTGATAGGCAAGATCCAGTTGTGGAATGTCCACCACCAGGGGCTCTGACTGGGGCACTTTCAGCCCCACCGTCAGGTGGGTCAGCCGTATGCGGGGATTCGAGATGCGCCCGGCAAGCTCATCCAGCCAGCGCCGGGGTTCCAGCCACTGTTCGCCGCCCAGCTCCGGCACATCCGCAAGGCCCGGCCCCGCCCGTGGCAGGGTCAGGCCGTCCACCGTCAGGCGTCCGTCCGGCTTCTGCGCCATCATGAGGTCGAGGCCGCTGGCTTCCATGCGTTCGAACACCAGCCCCAGACGCAGCAGCGAACGGGGCCCGTCGAGACGCAGGAGCAGTTGCTGGAGCGACACGGCGTTCTGGTCAGCCCGGGAGTGATGGGCAATCTCCAGCCCCTCGGCCTGCAGGATGGGATCAGGCCCCTCCCAGCTGGCGGAGAGACGGGCAATGCTCACCTCCTGCCCCAGATAGTCGCTGAGCAGTGCCTCCAGCCGGGGGCGGTACTGGTCGATATTGTCGGCGGCGTAGCGGGCTCCGGCTGCGGCAACGGCCACTACCAGCAGCAGGCCGATCATCAGCCAGAGCAGGATATTCATGGACAGACGGTAAAACGCCCCTGGGCGGCGGCCCGGACCGGGCGCCGGATCAGCCGTGGAGGGAGTCTGCCGGGACATCACGCTCAGAGTAACACGACATCGTACTGTTCCTGGCTGTAGAAGGGCTCGACCTGGAACCGGATGGATTTTTCGATAAAGGTTTCCAGGTCCGCCACGTTATCCGCTTCTTCGTCCAGCAGCCGGTCGACCACGGTCTGCGACGCCATTACCAGATAGCTCTCGGCATCATAGGCACGATTGACCCGAAGGATTTCCCGGAAGATCTCATAGCATACGGTCTCACCGGTCTTGAGAAAGCCGCGCCCGTCACAGATGGGACAGGGCTCACAAAGGAGTTGCCCCAGGCTCTCGGTGGTGCGTTTGCGGGTCATTTCCACCAGCCCCAGCTCGGAGACACCGGTGATCTTGGTCTTGGCATGGTCCCGCTCGAGCATCTTCTCCAGCATGCGCAGGACCTGGCGCTGATGCTCCGGGTCCTCCATATCGATGAAGTCGATGATGATGATGCCACCGAGGTTTCTCAACCTGAGCTGCCGGCTGATGGCCCGGGCGGCTTCCAGGTTGGTCTTGAAAATGGTTTCCTCCAGATTGCGGTGACCGACGAACGCCCCGGTATTGATATCAATGGTGGTCATGGCCTCGGTCTGGTCGATGATCACGTAGCCGCCGGACTTGAGCTGGACCTTGCGGCTGAGGGCTTTCTGGATTTCATCCTCGACACTGTAGAGGTCGAAAATGGGCCGCTCCCCCGGGTAATACTCCACCTTGTCCTCAAACTCGGTGACGAACTCCCGCACAAACTCCATGACCCGCTGATAGCTTTCCCGGGAATCGATGCGGACCTTCTCGGTTTGCGGCCGGATCAGATCGCGGATGGTGCGGACGAACAGCGGCAGATCCTGGTACACGATACCCGGCGCCCGGACCTGCTCGATACGTTCGGTGATCGCCTGGTTGAGCCGCTGCAGGTAGGCCATGTCCGCCAGCAGGTCAGCGTCGGTGACCCCCTCGGCGGCGGTGCGGATGATGAAGCCTCCGGCACACTGCTCCTGCTCACCCACAGCATCTTCAATGAGTTTTTTCAGCCGGGCCCGTTCCTCGTCATCCTCGATGCGCTGGGAAATGCCGATGTGATTGACACCGGGCATGAACACCAGATAACGGGACGGTATGGAAAGCTGGGTGGTCAGGCGGGCGCCCTTGGTACCAATGGGGTCCTTGGTTACCTGGACCACCAGCGACTGGCCCTCCCGCAGCAGGGTGCGGATATCCGGCACCGTACGGGGGCCCTCGGCGCCACCGGCATTGTCGTTGTCCGCCAGCATCGGCAGCACGTCCGATGCATGGATGAAGGCGGCGCGTTCCAGGCCGATATCGACGAACGCGGCCTCCATGCCGGGGAGGACACGCACCACCCTGCCCTTGAAGATATTGCCCACGATACCCTTGCGGGTGGTGCGCTCGACATAAGCCTCCTGAAGCATCCCGTTCTCAACCAGTGCTACCCGGGTTTCCACCGGCGTCACGTTGATCAGGATTTCTTCACTCATGTCATTCTCCGTTGGTAGCAGTCCAGTAGGTCCATACGGGGGCCCCGGCCCTGGCCAGCAGCGACGCGGTGATATCCAGAGGGAGCCCAACCACCGCGCTGTAGCTGCCCCGGAGGTGTTCCACGAAGGCGCCCCCCCGGGCCTGGATACCATAACCGCCGGCCTTGTCCAGGGGTTCGCCGGTGGCGCAGTAGGCGTCGATCTCCCGCGGGTCCAGGTGGCGGAAGCGGACGTGGGTAATGCTGATCCGCGCCTCTGTCCCTTCCGGGCCCGCCAGCGCCACCCCGGTCATCACCTGGTGCTCGCGCCCTGACAGACGGCCAAGCATGGCCCGGGCGTCGGCCTGCCCCGCGGGCTTGCCGAGAATCCGGTTATCCAGCACCACGGTGGTGTCAGACCCGATCACCAGCGTATCGGCTGTGGCCGCCTGCCGGCAGCCGGCCAGCGCCTTCTCGCGGGCAAGCCGCAACACATAGTCCGCCGGGGTTTCGTCCGCTTGCGGTGTCTCGTCGATATCGACGGGTTTTGTCTCAAAGCATAGCCCAAGCTGTCTGAGCAGTTCCGCCCGGCGGGGTGATGCCGAGGCCAGTATGACCGTTTTTGTCATGGTGTGCCGTCCACGAGCGCGGGTTCAGCCCAGTTTCAGGTTCAGCCGGTCCAGCAACGGACACAGCACCGGCCAGAGAATGGCGCTGGTGGCGGCAGGCCACAGGTACGAAAACCCGGCCGTGTCCGCCCCCAGCAGCTGCTTGATGAAATGCACCAGCATCTGGTTGATGCCCAGCAGCAGAAACACGATCACGCACTGCTGGACCAGCGGAAACATGCGTAGCCGCTGGTGGACGGTCAGCACCAGGAAGGCGATGACCGCCATGGCCAGGGCGTTGACACCCAGCGGGGTGGCCTCCAGCACATCCAGCAGCAGCCCCAGCACCCAGGCCATCAGAATGCCAAACTGGGCCGGCGCCCGGAAGGTCCAGTAGAACACCATCAGGCCCAGCCATTCCGGCCGGAACTCGAACCAGCCGGTGGGAAACAGTGAGATGCTGAGCACCAGCGCCATCAGAATACTGAGGAACATGACCGGATAACTGATGATGGACAGCATCAGTTTTCCTCCCCGCCGGCGTCGTCACCGGCCGGTGCGTCGGCGGCTTCATCCTGGTCCCGCCCGGACTGCTGGTCATAGAGTTCATCCGGGCCCGCCGCGCCGGCCTCCTGGAACACCACCAGCACCAGTTTGCTGCGATTGAGCCTGGCCATGGGTTCGGCATGAATGGTCACAAAGGACTCCCCCGGTTCCTTGGTCACCGATGACACCTCCGCAACCGGATAGCCTTTGGGGAAACGGCCGCCCAGCCCCGAGCTCACCAGCACATCGCCTTCCCGGATATCCGCGGTGTCGGGCACATGCACCAGTTCCATCTCGTCGATATCACCATTGCCCAGCAGGATGGCCCGCAGGCCATTTCGCAAAACCTCAACCGGCACCGCGTGGCTGCTGTCGGAGATCAGCAGCACCCGCGACGTGAAGGCCGCCGTGTAGAGCACCTGACCCATCAGCCCGTTGGCATCGAGAATGGCCTGGCCGGCGGTCACGCCATCCCGGGAGCCCTTGTTGATAATCACCTCGTGAGAGTATGGGTCAGGGGAGACCCCCACCACCTCCGCCACCACCACCCGGTCATCCAGGGTGTCGGAGGCATTCATCAGTTCCCGCAGGCGATTGTTCTCGGCGGCCAGGGACCCGTATTTCAGGGCACGGCGCTCCAGAATCATCAGGCGGGCCCGCAGGGCTTCGTTTTCACTGAGCAGGTCTTCACGGGGAGTGACGACACCGGCAAACCAGTCGCTGAACCGGTCCGGGGCATTGCCCAGCCAGAACACGGGCGCAAGGACACTGGCGATGCTGCTGCGCACCGGGTCAAGCCGGTCAAAACGTGCGTCCGCCACAATCAGTACCAATGAAAGCACCAGGACGAACAGCAGCCGGAATCCGGGAACAGGACCCTGCACAAAGATGGTCTTAATGACACAACCCCCCTGCCCCGCTAACGCAACCGCCGCTGGGGGGAAACCACAGCGGCGGTGACGGGCGCAAGATTGTAAGGCCGGAAGCCGGTGCCACGATCAACCCTCCTGGGAGAACATCCCGATTCCACCGCGGTCGATCACTTCCAGGGCCTTGCCGCCTCCCCGGGCCACGCAGGTCAGCGGGTCCTCGGCAATAATCACCGGCAGGCCGGTTTCCTCACTGATCAGCTTGTCCAGGCCACGCAGCAGGGCGCCACCACCGGTCAGTACGATGCCACGCTCGGCAATGTCCGACGCCAGCTCGGGCGGGGACTGCTCGAGGGCGCTCTTGACCGTTTGCACGATCTGGGCCAGGGACTCCTGCAGCGCGTCGAGGATCTCCTCGCTGTTCAGGGTGAAGGAGCGGGGCACCCCTTCCGCCAGATTACGGCCGCGCACATCGATTTCGCGAATCTCCACGCCCTCATAGGCACAGCCGATCTCATGCTTGATGCGCTCAGCGGTGG
>JBMCIH010000164.1:0-5614 GCA_048617055.1 Marinobacter sp.
TCATCGGCCTGCGCCAGGCCAACGATGGCACCATAAAGGTGTTTGGACAGTCGCTGAACGAGTTGCCGGCACAGGAGCGCTCACAGGCCGAACAGCGATTCGGGGTACTGTTCCAGAGTGGCGCTCTGTTCACCTCCCTCAACCTGCAGGAGAACGTCGCACTGCCCCTGATCGAACACGCCGGCCTGACCCGGACAGACGCCGAGCACCTGGCCCGCATGAAACTGGCCCTGACCGGTCTGCCTGCCGGGGCGGCGCTGAACTATCCGGCCGAACTTTCCGGTGGCATGATCAAGCGCGCATCCCTGGCCCGGGCTCTCGCCCTCGACCCGGAGATACTCTTTCTTGATGAACCCACAGCCGGCCTGGACCCCATCAGTGCCGCCGGCTTCGACCGGCTGCTTCGCACCCTGCGGGATGCGCTGGGGTTCAGCGTGTTTCTGGTCACCCATGACCTGGACACCCTGTACACCACCTGTGACCGGGTGGCGGTACTGGCCCGGGGCAAGGTGCTGGTGGCGGATTCGCTGGATGTGGTAGAACAACACCCGGACCCGTGGATTCAGGACTACTTTCATGGCCCCCGTGGCCGTGCCGCTGCCGGGGCCCACCAACACCTGACCAGGGAGGATCACTGACGTGGAACCCAAAGCCCACCATGTGCTGATCGGTATTTTCACGGTGGTGACCATCGCCGCCATCCTGGTGTTTGCGCTCTGGCTGGGAGATCCGGAAGGCGGGCGCGACTACCGGTATTACGAGATCCGCTTTGTTCAGGGCGTGAGCGGCCTCTCCGAAGGCAGCCCGGTACAGTACAGCGGCATCGAGGTGGGCGATGTGTCCGAGCTGAATCTGGACCCCGATGATCCGCGCCAGGTAAGAGCCCTGGTACGCATCGACGGGGACGTGCCGGTTCGTGAGGACACCAAGGCGACCCTCACCCTGGCCAACATTACCGGCGCCATGACCATCCAGCTCCATGGCGGCACACCTGGCGCGAAGACGCTGGAAGGAAGCCGCGAGGACCCGCCCGTCATTGAGGCGGAACCCTCCCAGTTCAGTGCGCTGATGAGTAACAGCGAGAACCTGTTCCGCAAGGCGGATGACTTTCTGACCAACGCCAACCGCCTGTTGTCGGAACAGAACGCCGATAACCTGACCGGGTCGCTGGAAAATCTGCGAGTGGCATCAGACACTCTGGTCAATGAGCGGGACAACCTCAACGAGGCGTTGGTGAGCGTGTATGATGCTGCCAACAGAGCGGAACAGACATTCGAGCGCTACGAACAGCTCGGCGGTCAGCTGGACGGTCTGCTGCAACAGGAAGCCAGGCCGTTGCTGGTCTCGTCGCGGCAGGCGGCGGAGTCACTGGAGCGGGCGTCCAACCGCATTGACACCCTGGTGGCAGACAACGAAGGTTCCGTCGGGCAAGGGCTGCAGAGCCTCGGCGAGCTGGGGCCGGTGATACAGGAACTTCAGGCCACGCTGCGTAACCTGACCCTGCTCACCCAGCGTCTCGAAGAAGACCCGGGCAGGGCCCTGCTCGGAGAGGACCCGATCCAGGAGGTGGAGCCATGAACAAGGGCAACCCGGGCTTCAGGCTGGTTATACTGCCCCTGGCCAGTTGGGGACTGGCCCTGTTACTGGCCGGCTGCAGTGTCAGCCTGCTTCCCGAGAAAGAGCCCCAGCGTCAGTTCACCCTGCCCTACCACTATGAGGCGGGTCAGTCCGCCAGTTCCGCAGCGGACGCCCTGCCGGCCCTCAGGATCAATCGTCCCCGGGCCTCCGGGTTGCCGGGGGGCAAGCGCATCATTGTTGAGAAGGACCCCAATGAGCGGGCCGCCTATGGCTCCGTCCGCTGGGTGACGGCAGCCCCAGAGCTGTTACAGGACCATATCGTCAGGGCGTTGCGGGCGGACCACCGGCTGGGCAGGGTGGTATCGGATGCCTCCGGTTCCGCAAGCGAGGTGACGCTCAGTTCGTCACTGCAGGATTTCCACGAAGACCGCACCGGCGACCAGCGGCGGGTCAGGCTGTACCTGCAGGCGCAGCTGGTGGAGAACGGCAGCCGCCGCCCACTGGCCACCCGGGACTTCGAGGTCAGCGTGCCGGTTGACGAGGATGGTATCGAGGCGTCGGTAGCCGCCTTCGGCAGGGCCGCTGACCGGCTGTCCGGGGAGCTGGCGGACTGGCTGTCGGACAGCCTGGAGGACTACTCGCCGGAAGACTGATCGGGAAACAGGTCCGGCCAGGCCGCCTGCAGGTACAGCACCATGGACCACAGGGTCAGGCCGGCGGCCAGATAGAGCAACCCGGTCCCGAACCCGGCGGTGGTGACCCCCGGCGGCACCGCCAGCAGCATGACAATGGCCACCATCTGGGCCGTGGTCTTGATCTTGCCGATGTAGGAAACAGCGACGCTGGCGCGGCTGCCTACTTCCGCCATCCACTCCCGCAACGCCGAGATTACGATTTCCCGCCCGATGATCACCATCGCCGGTATGGTGAGAATCACGCTGGCGTGTTCCTCGATAAGCACCGTCAGCGCCACCGCCACCATCAGCTTGTCCGCCACCGGGTCCAGAAAGGCGCCAAAGGGCGTGGACTGGTCCAGCTTACGGGCCAGGTAGCCATCGAGCCAGTCGGTGGCCCCGGCGACCGCAAAGATCGCCGCGCTGACCAGATAGCGCCACTCCACCGGCAGGTAGAACACCAACACAAAGACCGGAATCATCACTATGCGGGACAGGGTGAGTATGTTGGGCAGGTTCATGGATTCCTTACTCGTCGTGTAATGCGGCGTAGATGGTTTCTGCCAGGGTCTTGCTGATGCCCTGTACTTTGGCAATCTCGTCGACTCCGGCGTCCCGCAGTGCGCGCACACTGCCAAAATAGCGTATCAGGTCGCGACGACGTTTGGCGCCGATGCCCTCGATGCCCTCCAGGCTTGACTGACGGCGTTTCTTATCCCGCCGGGCCCGGTGCCCGGTGATGGCAAACCGGTGGCTTTCGTCCCGGATGTGCTGGATCAGGTGCAACGCCGGAGAATCCGGTGGCACCCGGTACACCCGGTCGGTCAGGGCATCGATCAGCTGTTCCATACCGGCCCTGCGGGTCACGCCCTTGGCGACACCAATCAGGGGAATGTCAGTGATGCCCAGTTCCTCGAACACTTCCCGTGCCATGCGCAGCTGGCCCTTGCCGCCGTCGATCAGCACCAGGTCCGGGCGCTTGCCCTCACCACTGACCAGGCGCCGGTAACGGCGGGTCAGTACCTGCCGCATGGCGGCGTAGTCATCGCCACCGGTAATCCCTTCAATATTATAGAGCCGGTAGTCACTCTTAAGGGGGCCATTCTCGTCGAAAACCACGCAGGATGCGACCGTGTTTTCGCCATGGCTATGGCTGATGTCGAAGCACTCCATACGCGACGGGGTTTCCGGCAGGTCCAGCAGGTCCCGCAGCGCCAGCAGGCGACGGTAGACGGTTTCCTTGCTGGCCAGGTGCGTGGCCAGGGTCTGGCGGGCGTTGGTCCGGGCCAGGTCCAGCCACTTGCGCCGCTCCCCGCGTACGTTCTGGCGAATGCGGGTTTCCCGCCCCGCCTGCTCGCTCAGGGCGCTGGCCAGCAGCTCCTGCCCCTCCGGCAGATGGGTCACCAGGATGTCCCGGGGGATTTCCCGGCTGGTGCTTCCGCCAAAGTAGAACTGGCCCAGGAAGGCTGCCAGCAGTTCCTCATCGTTCTGCTCAAGGGAAAACCGGGGGAAGTAGTCCTTGGTACCCAGTACCCGGCCGCCCCGGACGATGATCACCACCACACACACCACCCCGGCTTCCTGGGCCATGGCGATCACATCCGCATCGCCCCCCTCGCTGTCGATGGCCTGCTGCTCCTGCACATGTCGCAGGTGGTTGATCTGGTCGCGGCAGGCGGCCGCCTTCTCGAACTCCAGGTTGGCGGCTGCCTGCTCCATGGTGTCCAGCAGGTCGCGGATAAGGGCGGGGTTCTTGCCTTCCAGGAACATGGTGGCGTGGCGCACGTCCTGCTGGTAGTCCTCCGGCGAGATGTACCCCACGCAGGGGGCGGTGCAGCGGTTGATCTGATACTGCAGACAGGGTCGTGTTCGGTTTCTGAAATAGCTTTCCGAACAATCCCTTATTCGAAATACCTTCTGCAGGATATTAAGGCTCTCCTTGACCGCTCCGGAGCTGGGATAGGGCCCGAACCAGGTGCCCTGACCCTTGCGGGTGCGGCCCCGGCGAAAGGTCAGCGAGGGGTAGTCACTGTGGCCGGAAAGGTAGATGTAGGGATAGGATTTGTCGTCCCGCAACAGAATATTGTAGGGCGGGCGCTCTGACTTGATCAGGTTCTGTTCCAGCAGCAGGGCTTCGGTTTCACTGCCGGTGACGGTGACTTCAATGTGACGGATGCGGGACACCAGCGCCGCCGTCTTTGGGGCCAGCCCGGTCTTGCGGAAATAGCTGCCCACCCGTTTTTTCAGGTTGCGGGCCTTGCCCACGTATAGCAGGTTGCTGCCGGCGTCGTACATGCGGTAGACACCGGGCCGTTCCGTCAGCTGCTTGAGGAACGCCTTGCTGTCAAACTCCTGTTCACCCTCCTGCTGCTCCAGCCGGGTGTCAGACCTTGTCGGCATCAAGCAACCCGAATCTTACCGCCATGAGCGCGAGTTCCACGTCGCTGGAGATTTCCAGCTTTTCGAAGATGCGGTAACGGTAACTGTTGACCGTTTTCGGGCTCAGGCACAGCTTGTCGGAAATATCCTGAACTTTCTGGCAGTCCACCACCATCATGGCGATCTGCAACTCCCGCTCTGATAACCGGTCAAACAGGGATTCTTCCTGGTCCTCGGCGTCACCACCGAGCTGCTTGAGCGCCATCTTCTGGGCAATTTCCGGGCTGATGTAACGCTGGCCGGCGTGGGCCTTGCGGATGGCCCGCACCATCTCGTCCAGATCCGCCCCCTTGGTGATGTAGGCGGTGGCGCCGGCCTGCATGACCCGGGTGGGGTAAGGATCGTCCGCGCAAGCGGTCACCACGATCACCCGGATGGAGTCGTCCAGGCGCAGGATCTTGCGGGTGGCCTCCAGGCCACCGATGCCGGGCATACGGATGTCCATCAGCACGATGTCCGGTCGTTTCCTGCGCACAGACTCTATGGCGTCCTCACCGGAGGCAGCCTCACCGATGACTTCGATATCCGGGTTGTCCGCCAGCATCCGGGTGATGCCGGAACGAACCAGTTCGTGGTCATCTACCACCAGTACGCTGATCAATGTTCACCCCCCGCTCTGTACCCGTTGTCACCAGACGACACCGAAATAATGCGGCGATCACGTCCACTCCGGAAATACCCGGAGATTGTACCGCCTGTCGAAATTGACTGATAGCCTACACATTAACATCTTTACCAAAAGGTAGCCCCTAAAGGAATCATATTCACCAGCTGTCGATGAACCGGTCGTCCCGGTTGTAACCCTGACGGCTGGCAGCCGGTGACGATTCCAGTCCCCGCATGATCCAGCACCGGGTCTCGGCGGGGTCAATGACCGCATCTATCTCAAGGAAACTGGCCATATTCATGCCCTTGCCGTGTTC
>JBMCIH010000165.1:0-5593 GCA_048617055.1 Marinobacter sp.
GTTCCAGCAGACCATCATCAACAACGCCAACGTCTGGCTGAACGTTTCCGATCCCGAAGGCTATATCATGCTCTGGAACCGGGCGGCCGAACGCATCAGCGGCTATAGCGAAGAAGAAGTTGCCGGCAGCCGTGCCATCTGGCGCAAGCTTTATCCGGACCCGGATTACCGCGCCCGGGTGACTGCACAGGTACAGGAGGCCCTCTCCCAGGGGCAGGAAGTCATGGGGCTCGAAACCCGCATCCAGACCCGCTGGGGCGGCGAACGCCTGATCGCCTGGAACGCCAGGGGGTTCACCGACTCCCACGGATCCCTCGCCGGTTCCATTGTCATCGGCACCGACATCACCGAACGAAAGGCTGTGGAGGATGCGCTCAGGGAAAGGGAACGCCAGCTCGCCACCCTGATGGACAGCCTGCCCGGCATGGCCTACCGGTGTCTCTATAACGAGTTCTGGACCATGAAATTTGTCTCCAGCGGCTGCTGGGAGCTCACCGGTTACCGACCGGAGGAACTGATCGAAAACCGGCGCGTAGCCTGGTCGGAACTGGTGGTCCCGGACGACAGCGGAGATGTCCTCAGTAAGGTTGAGGAGGCCATCGCCAATGGCGTTTCCTTTTCCCTGGAATACCGGCTGCGCCGGGCCGACGGTGAGGTGATTTGGGTGTGGGAACGGGGCCGGGGGGGCGAGGACGACGACGGTATGCTGCTCGAAGGCATCATCCTCGATATCACCGAGCGTAAGCGGCTGGAAGAGCGGCTTTCCGAGCTGGCGACCCTGGACTCTCTGACGGGTCAGCTCAACCGCCGGGAAGCGGAGCGGATGCTGCAGGAGGAAGTGGTGAGGGCCGGGCGCTATGACCGTCAGCTGGCCGTGCTCTGGGTAGATCTGGATCACTTCAAGGAGGTCAACGACACCTGGGGTCACGCCGCCGGCGACCGAGTACTGCGAGCAGTCAGCCTGCGCCTGGCGGACAGCATCCGCACGGTCGACACCCTGGGGCGCTATGGGGGTGAGGAGTTCCTGGTGGTGATCCCGGAAGCCTCGGTGGACGAGGCCCGGGAGACCGCCGAGCGCCTGCGCCAGAGGGTGGCGGAGGAACCCGTGACGATCACCGGTGACCAAAGCCTCTCGATGACCATCAGTATCGGCGTGGCGGTCTATCCCGACCATGGAACGAGCGCGGAAGAACTCTGCAACCGCGCGGACAAGGCAATGTACCTGGCCAAGGAACGGGGGCGCAATCAGGTTGCCATATTCAATGAACTACCCGGACAGCAGTCCTCCGGCTAGAGAAGCTTCCCTTTGCCATGAAACCGGTCAGATCGTGCGCAGCTGGGCCTCCAGAATGCCCAGCACCGAGGATACCAGGTCCCGGAAATCCGTCAGGGTCTGGGTGCGCTGGATGATGTCGTGGCGTTGTTCATCAAGCCGTTCAAGCTGGGGGACCACCCGCCGGATGCCTTCGGTGATAACCTCGTAAGGGTAGTGATGGTCCTGGATACTGAGCTTGTTAAGCTCCGCCACTTCCTGGTGGAAGATGCTGATGATGTCGTACAGCAGGTCCTTGTGGCCGATGGCACTGGCTTCCCAGTAGGCATCGTCAAGGATTTCAAGCAGAGAAAGGTATTCCCGAAGGGTATCGGCAACGGATGTCTGGCTCATGACACGCTCCTTGAGTGCATGAGCCAGACTATAGCATTTCCTGCATCAGGCCACCTGACGGGCGATCCAGGAGTTGTAACGGCTCGCCAGGGCCTTTACGTAGCGGGCTTCGGCGCCGTCGAGACTGGCCAGAACCCCGTTGAAGATCCAGCCGCGCTCGTAGAGCCCCAGTACGCTGCGCCCATCATCCAGGTTGACCCGCTGGTTGAGCTTCTTGCAGATCGCATCCAGCAGCGGCAGTTTCTCGGGCCGGCGGACTGGTCCGGGCCGGCGGCTGGCAGGAATACTATTGGCGGCACGTCTGGTGGTTGATCTGTTCATGGCACTCTCCTTACCGTTTTGCGGCTGCAAAAACCAGAAAACCCGGCCTCGCGGGACCGGGTTCTCATGCGGGAGTCTGCATGCCCGGTCGCCTGAAGCTTCCGGGCAGGGCCGAAAGCTTTACCTGAAAATCACCATGCCACGGGCCGGCGTAGGGGCCGTGCTCCGTGCAGGTACAGAATATTGGTAATGACGGTTCTTCAAGCCCATCGGACTCTCCGGTTGGGTTCTGTTCAGGTATTGCTGTTCGGATGACCGGCCGGAATACAGGGCCGGTGCAGATCAGTGTATCGCGGACAGCCTGCTTTGCAAACGGTCATGGTTACCCCTGCCAGTAGGCACAAACCCTGCCTTCGGCAAACCCTTACAGACGCCGGCGCCGTGCCTGACCATAATTGCTTCCGTCACGTGTTTTACGTTGTGCAATCCGCAGTCACTGTCAGTTACTGCGTGATCTCTCCTATATTTCCTTGGCGCTCGGGTCTGCCCGTAGCGCCTTTTTTTATATCTGGTTTCCACGCACTCCGGAACATAAAAGACGGGACCCTAGACCCTGCCGAAAGTGGCGGCTCGCGGGCCTTCGTCCGAACCGGCGGTAACCTGTAGCCAGGTGGTGTGAAGGATGCGGGCGTCATTGGCGGCCCGGTGAACCGGCAGCCCCAGCTCGGCAATGACCTGATGACGCACTGCGCTCCAGCGCTGGGTCTGTGCCGGCGTCAGCACCAGCGAAACCGACTCCAGCTGAAACGAAGGCCGCATGTCCGCCGCCCGGTAGAGCCGGTGGAGCCAGAAGCTGTCGAAGGTCCAGGCATCACAGAACACCTGACCGCTGAGCAGTTCATTCAGGCCGGCGGCGACCTGACGCACATCCAGCCCTTCGTCCAGCAGAAGCTGGCGGGTGATGCCATGTATCTCCTCGGCCCTGTCGGACCAGTCGTGCCAGAGTACATGGGGTCTGATCAGCCAGCTGTGGAGAGAGCCGTCCGGCAGACACACCCCCACCTCGATCGGGTAGCTGGCGATCAGATCGAGGCTGGAGGCCTCGAAGTCGATAAAGGCCGGTGTTGAAAGCTGGTTCATCGGCGGTTCGGTCAGTTGATAGGCTGTCTGCAAAGTGTAACCGTCCCTGTGGTCTGACGCGAACCCATGGTGGCGGGTCGCTGTTACAATAGAAAGTCGGTGGGTGCCGCAACGGGCAACTATGTTCGGTGAAAGGCGGGTTAACCACCAGTGTCCATTTGGCAAACAGGAGGACAGGTGTCCAGACGTGTGGTTGTGATCTATTCCGGTGGCATGGACTCGTTCACCCTGCTCCATCGGGCCCTGGCGGAAGGGCATCAGGTGCATGCGCTGTCGTTCGATTATGGCCAGCGACACGTGCGCGAACTGCAGGCCGCCACAGAGGTCTGTAAGGGGTTGGCACTACCCCACAGGGTGATTGATATCCGTTCCATGCAGGCGGTCATGGCCGGCTCGGCTCTGACCGGCGGCGCCGAGGTACCTGAAGGCCATTACGAAGAAGCCTCCATGAAGTCCACCGTGGTACCCAATCGCAACATGATCCTGCTGTCCCTGGCCGCCGGCTATGCGGTCACCGTGGAAGCGGATGCGGTCTGGTTCGGGGCCCATGGCGGCGACCACGCCATCTATCCGGACTGCCGCCCTGAATTCGTGGAGAAGATGGACGCGGTATGCCGGGTGGCCAACTACGAGCCGGTACAGGTTGAAGCGCCCTATATACGGGCCAGCAAGACCGACATTCTGGCCGACGGGCTGGCCATGGGGCTGGACTACAGCCAGACATGGACCTGTTATAACGGCCGCGAGAAGGCTTGTGGTGTCTGTGGCTCCTGTGTTGAGCGGCTGGAAGCCTTTGCCGCCCACGGCATGACCGATCCTCTGGATTATGAGGCCCGCAACTGATGTACCGGGTCAAGGAGGCCTTCTATACCCTTCAGGGGGAAGGCGCCCAGGCGGGGCGGGCTGCGGTCTTCTGCCGCTTCAGCAAGTGCAATCTTTGGAACGGCCGGGAGTCGGACCGGGCCACAGCGGTCTGCACGTTCTGCGATACGGATTTTATCGGCACCGACGGCCAGAACGGCGGTCGTTTTGAGACTGCCGGGGCACTGGCGGCCCACGTCGCTTCCCTGTGGCCGCGGGAGGCCCGGGATTCCGGCGTGCGTCCCTACGTGGTCTGCACCGGCGGAGAGCCACTGCTGCAGCTGGACGAGGCAGCGATTGCCGCCTTTCACCAGCAGGGTTTTGAGGTGGGGGTGGAGACCAACGGCACCCTACCGGCACCGGAGGGCCTCGACTGGCTGTGTGTCAGCCCCAAGGCGGACGCTCCGGTGGTGATCACCGACTGTGACGAGCTGAAGCTGGTCTACCCCCAGCCCCTGGCCATGCCGGAACGGTTCCTGTCCATCCGCGCCCGCCATTACTACCTCTCGCCCATGGCCTCCCCGGCGGTGCCTGACCAGGGTGACGACCCGGTCAAGGCCAGCAACACCCGCAAGGCGGTGGCTTACTGCCTGAAGCACCCTCGCTGGCGGCTAACCATCCAGATGCACAAGATCGTGGGCATCGACTGAAACCGGGAGTTCACGGGTCTGCCAGGCGCAGGTCGGTGATGACCGGATTGTGGTCCGAGGCCCGCCAGGGGTAGTCCGGCGGCACCGCCATGCCCTGGCCGGCGTTATAGCTCCAGATCCGCGGTTCCTCCGCGTTCACCGACCAGATCCGGCTGTCCAGCACCCGTCTGGCCAGCGCCTCACTGGCCAGCTGGTAGTCCAGGGTGCCGTGGCGGCCATGGTAGCGAAAGGTTTGGGTGTCCGTGCCGTGGAAGTGGCGCACCAGGTCCCTGAACCCCTGCTCGGCGAGCAGGCTGAGCGGGTCTTCCCTGGCGTAGGCATTGAAGTCCCCCGCCAGCAGCACCAGGCCCCGGTCCTTGCCGGGTGGGCGCCATCGGGCCAGGTCCCCTGCTGCCTCGGTGCGGGCTCGGGCAAAGCAGGCCTGGCCGTCCCCCCTGTCCTGTTGCGATGGCGGGGCCTTGCGGCAGCTCTTGGATTTCAGGTGCACGGCGACGACGGTGACCGTTTCGCTGCCGGCAGCCAGCTCAAAGCCCTGGGCTACCGCAGGCCGGTGCCAGCGCCGGAAGCTGCCGCCGTCGATCAGGCTGGCCTGGCCCCTGGGCCGGACCCGGTCCGAACGGTACAGCAGGGCATTGCGGATGTCGTCGTCATGGGCGTCGGTACCAGCCTTCACGAACCGCCAGCGGCCGCCCAGTTCCTCCGCCAGTTGTGCCAGAGCGCTGTGCCGGTGGTAGCCGTCGTTCTCCAGCTCGGATACGGCGAGAATGTCGGCGTCGGTAGCGCGGATCTGCGCACCCAGCCGGTCAAGCTGTCGCTCGTAGTCGCCCGTGCGCTGGGCGCCCCGGCGGGTGGGAAAGCCATCGCCCCGGCCATCGCCATTGAACAGGTTGCCCAGGTTCAGCGAGACTACCCTCAGATTGGCCTGGCGGTGACGCTCCGGGGCGGGTGACCGCCTATTGGCCGTGCGGAACTCTGGTATGGTTACCGGCTGCAGGCGCCAGCTGCCGAACCGGTA
>JBMCIH010000166.1:0-5585 GCA_048617055.1 Marinobacter sp.
CGCTGACATCCAGCACCCGCACCGTCAGCCAGTCCCGGCCAAACAACCCCCGCCTGATGCCTACCCGGGCACTGACCCGGATGGATGGTAAACGCTGTCGGCTGCGACGTTCCTGCATACTGCCCCCTTACTGCATTTGTCGTTATTTCGGGACCTTTTTACTGGGTGTCTCAATTTATCAGAGTCCCGGACCGGGTGAACCGGGCAATTATGGATACAGGTCACGAATTGCGACATTGGTCCCATGGGCGTCATAAACCGCGAATCCGGTCACCCGGCGCATTCCTGACTTTGCGAACGGCCGCACAAGTGGCAAACTGATCCGCTTAGCATCGTAACGAATACGCAACAACCCAATAACAAACCCCACAAGGAATGACACGATGAGCAATTCCGTGCTTCTGGAGAAACACGACAACGGCGTCGCCATGGTTACCCTCAACCGCCCCGACGCCATGAACGCCCTTTCCAGCGAACTTCGCCAGCGGCTTTACGACGTCATGCAGGATATCCGCGGTGACGACAGCGTCCGGGTTGTCGTGCTCACCGGGGCCGGCCAGAGGGCCTTTACCGCCGGCCTGGACCTGAAAGAACTCGGGTCTGATACCAGCGGCATG
This sequence comes from Marinobacter sp., assembly GCA_048617055.1. Lineage (GTDB taxonomy): Bacteria > Pseudomonadota > Gammaproteobacteria > Pseudomonadales > Oleiphilaceae > Marinobacter. The sequence continues at coordinate 618 of JBMCIH010000166.1, forward strand.
AATGCCGCCACTGACCAGGATCCGAAATCCAATCCGGTAACCGCTATCCGCAGTTGCGGTAAGCCGGTGGTCGGCGCCATCAACGGCGTTGCCATTACCGGGGGCTTCGAGGTTGCCCTGGCCTGCGATATCCTGATTGCTTCTGAAAACGCCCGTTTTGCCGACACCCATGCCCTGGTCGGCATCATGCCGGGCTGGGGACTGTCCCAGAAACTGCAACGCATCATCGGCCAGTCCCGGGCCAAGGAGCTGTCTTTCACCGGACGTTTCCTGAATGCCGAGACGGCCTGCCAATGGGGCCTGGTCAACCGGGTGGTGCCCGCCGACAAACTGATCGATGAGGCACTGGCGCTTGCAGATGACATTACCGTGGTGGAGCCTCCCTTCCTGGCAAAATATCGCCACCTGATCGAACATGGCGCCAACCTGTCCATGGACGACGCCCTGAATTACGAAACCCTGTTTTCCTCCATAGAGAACGACAAGGTCACACCGGATGACATCGAACGTCGCCGCCAGGCCGTGATGGAACGTGGCCGCGCCCGCAAGGGGTAACGACGTCGATGCCAACCGCCATGGAGCAGCTTCAGGAGCGCTACGGACAGCGCTATAAATGGTGGGTGATGATCACGGTCATGATCGGCACCATGACCATGTCATTGTCCTCCACCATCGTAAACGTGGCCTTGCCGGACATCATGGCAACCTTTTCGGTCAGCCATACCATGGGGCAGTGGCTGGTCACTGCCTTCCTCGCCAGTATGGCCATCGGCATGCTGCTCAATGTGTGGATGGTGGACCGTTTTGGTCCCCGTACCACCTATATGGGCGCACTGGTGGTGTTCGTGGTAGCAGCCGTGGCCGGCGGCCTGGCCATGAATTTCGGCATGTTGATCGTGGTGCGGGTGGTGCAGGGGCTCATTGCCGGCATGGTACAGCCCCTGGCCATGTTGATGCTCTATGCGGTATTCCCGGTTAACCAGCGGGGACAGGCCATGGGCCTGTACGCCATGGGGGTCGTGCTGGGCCCCACAGTCGGCCCGGTGGTGGGTGGCGTGCTGGTGGACTGGTGGTCCTGGCGTGCAGTATTCCTGGTGGTACTGCCCTTCTGTATCGCCGCCTTCTGGCTCGGCAGCACCTTCCTGTCACGGCCGGCCAGCGCACCTCCGGTACACCGTCGCCTTGATGGCGTTGGACTGCTGTTGCTCACCGGATGGATGGTATCGCTGCTGTGGGGCCTGTCGGAAGGCCCCCATCTGGGCTGGAGCAGTCTGCCGGTCATTCTGGGACTGCTTGTTGCCGCTACCCTTTTTGCGGGGTTCACCCTGCACCAGCTACGCAGCCGGTCACCCCTGCTGGCCCTGCGCATCTTCCGGCATACCGGTTTCACGCCCGCCTTTCTGGTCGCCATTCTGACCGGAGCCGGGCTGTTTGGCTCGGTGTACCTGCTGCCCATGCTGGTGCAGACCGCCATGGGGGAATCCGCTTCTGCCGCCGGCATGCTGCTGATGCCCGCCGGACTGGCCATGGCTTTCTCGTTTCCGATCATTGGCCGGCTGACCGACCGGGTACTGCCCAAGCTGCTGGTGGCCGTCGGCCTGGTGCTGTTTGCCGTATCCAGCATTGTGCTGAGCGAAGCCCGGGCGGATATGTCCCTGGTACTGATTGCCATGATGGCCGCGCTCGGCCGCGTGGGGCTGGCGATGACCATGCCCCCGGTGGTGATCGGCGCGGTGAGCATCGTACCCCAGGAGATGATCAACCAGGCCACCGGGCTGATCAGTTTTGCCCGGCAGTTCGGTGGCTCCCTCGGGGTCAGCCTGTCCGCCATTCTGTTACAGGAAAATACCCTGTGGACGGCTTCGCTCGGCGTACCCGAGGCCTTCCCCGGCTACCAGGACGCCTTCGCCCTCATGGCCCTGTTCTATCTGATCGGTCTCTACCCCATGGCGCGAATGCAATCACCACCGGCAGAGGAACGCCAGCGCCCGCACCCGGCCTGACAACTGTCAGGAAAGGTTCCGTCGCCGCCAGAATTTGTTGTAAGGTGGCCTTATGCACCAGGAGAAACGCCTCGACAATTCGTCTCATCAATAACGAAGGAACAATAACAATGATCCTCACTGATTTGCCGGAACAGAGCCTCGAACGCTTTGGTGAATACACCATGCTGTACGCCGGTGAGCGGGAAGTCACCAACCTGGAACTTCAGGACAGCGCCAATCGCCTGGCCAACGGCCTGCGTAACCTGGGGGTCAAACCCGGCGACCGGGTGGTGGTGTGCATGCCCAATAGCCCGGAAGTTTTCATCGCCTACCAGGCCGTTCTCCGCGCCGGCGCCATTGTGTTGCCAGTGATGTTTGTGCTTCACCCCCGTGAGATCGGCTTTATCCTGCAGGCCTCTGGCGCCAGCGCCGTGATCACCAGCCAGGCCATACTACCTTCCATCGAGCAGGCCACTTCCGGCATGGAGACACCACCGAAACTGGTGGTGGCGGGCATTGCCCAGAATCAGCCCAGCCCGGACGCCGGCATTCCCTGTAACAGCCTTTGTTCGCTGATGGCCGCCGCTGATCCGGAAATCCAGATGCCGGACATCAAGGAAGACGACGTTGCCGTTATCCTGTTCACCTCCGGCACCACCGGTCAGCCCAAGGGGGTGATGCTCACTCACCGCAACCTGTACAGCAACGCCGCATCCGCCGTGCAGCTGGCCGAGGAAGCCGGCGACGAACCCGGCACCACCCTTGGTGTGCTGCCACTGGCGCACATCTATGGCTTTACCATGGCCAACACCCTCTTCCTGCGGGGCAGCAGCGTCGTCATTCTGCCCAGGTTCGATGTGCGGGAGGTCTGCGCGGCCATCGAGAAATACAAGGTCACCGCGTTCAGTGCCGTCCCGGCCATGATCTATGCCCTCACCACCGCCCCGGAAGTTGAGGAGTACGACGTCTCATCACTGGAATCAGTGGGTTCCGGGTCAGCCCCCCTGCCGGTATCGCTGATCGAAGCCTTCCGCAAGCGATTCAATGCCGAGATCTACGAAGGCTACGGCCTGTCCGAGGCGGCACCTACGGTCTCCGCCCACCGCAAGGGCGAGCCCGTCAAGGCCGGATCCGTCGGCCGCGCCTTCCCCGGTGTGGAACTGCGAATTGCCGACGAACGGGGCAACCCGCTGGCGGTGGGCGAAGTCGGTGAACTGCTGGTGCGGGGCGAAAATATCACCCCCGGCTACTACAACAACGAAGAAGCCACCCGAGCGGCGCTGAAAGATGGCTGGCTGCATACCGGTGATGTAGCCCGGCTGGACGAAGACGGCTACCTTTATATTGTCGATCGCAAGAAGGACCTGATTCTTCGGGGTGGCTTCAACATTTATCCCCGGGACCTGGAAGAGCTGATTTCCCGTCACCCGGCCGTGGCTGAAGTCGCCGTCGTGGGTGTTCCGTCGGAGCGCATGGGCGAGGAAGTGGTCGCCGTGGTGGTGCGTAACCGGGACACCGACATCACCGAAGAGGAGCTCCTCGCCTTCTGCCAGGAGCGACTGGCCAAGTACAAAACTCCCCGCAAGGTGGTCTTCATGGATGCCATGCCCCGCAACGGTGTTGGCAAGATCCTGAAGAAGTCGTTGCGGGAGCAGGTTGCAGAACAGGTGGAGATTGAGTAAACCGTAAAGCTCCAACCCCGGCCTGAACCGGCCGGGGTCTGTGCCCGAAAACCAGTTACAAAGAACAAGAAACGGAACGCCCATGAGCGCTGAAGCCCCCACTATCATCCCGTTTGACCATGGCCTCTATGCCATTGATACCGAGTTCGCCGGCAGCCAGATGATGGACGCCAGCCACCTGATCATTGACAACGGCGAAGCCGCCTTTGTGGACGTGGGCAGCAACTTTTCCATCCCCATACTGCTGGCCGCCCTCGATAAACTGGAGATCGACCGGGACCAGGTGCGCTACATCTGCATTACCCATGTCCACCTGGACCACGCCGGTGGGGCCGGAAAAATCATGCAGGAACTGCCCGGGGCCACCCTGGTAGTGCACCCCCGGGGTGCCCGGCACATGATCGATCCCAGCGCCCTGTACGAAGGCGCACGCCAGGTCTACGGGACCGAGACCATGAAACGGCACTACGGAGAACTCATTCCGGTTCCCGCCCGGCGCATCCTGGAAGTTCACGATGGGGACACCCTGCCCCTGGGGAAACGCACCCTGACCTTCCTGGACACGCCAGGGCATGCCCTGCATCACTACTGTATCCATGACGGCACCGCTGGCGTGGTCTTCTCCGGCGATACCTTCGGCATCTCCTACCGGTCACTGGATACCAACCGGGGTGCTTTTATCTTTCCCGCCGCCACCCCCGTGCAGTTCGACCCGGACAAGGCCCACGAATCCGTAGACCGGCTCTGTTCCCTGAAACCCCGTGCCATTTACCTCACCCACTTCAGTGAGGTCACGGCTATTGACGAGCTGGCGGCCCAGCTCCATGGCGACCTGGATGCCTATGCGGCCATTGGTCGCAGACATCAGGCAGAGGAACCCGACACCCGGCGTATTCGCGCTGACCTCAAGGCACTGTTTGCCCGCAGGCTGCAACAGCACGGTTGCCAACTGGATGATGAAGCGCTGGAGCAGGCCCTGGGCATGGACATTACCCTCAATACCCAGGGCATTGCGGTGTGGTCGGCAAAGCAGTTCAGGCAGTCCGCCGTGACTCAGTAGGTCGCCGCAGCAAAGCGGCCGGATACCCGCTCTACGACCAAAGTCTAGGTAGGACCTTGAATTAATTCACCCTTCACCTAATCCATGCTACGTTTACCGCGTAAGAATGCAGGTCCCGTCCCGTGGTCGGGATCAAACGTTCGCCATCCTGAACAACAACAAACAGAGGAACGCGCACCATGAAACGTCGTTCATTGTTCAAAAGCGCCGCTGCGGCGGTAGCGCTGTCGGCCCTGATTGC
>JBMCIH010000167.1:0-5556 GCA_048617055.1 Marinobacter sp.
CCCTGCTGCTGCGCAATGGTCATGAGACGACCAGCGATGCGCCGTTCTATGACGTCGGCACTTATGTCTGCATCATCGATTTTCAGCCGTTGGACAATGGCCTGCTGGGGATCACGGCGGAAGGGCAGTGGAAGGTGGTGGTCAACCGTAGCTGGCAGGCCCCTGATGGCCTGAACCTGGGCGAAGCCCGCTCTCTTCCGGATGAGCCGGAGGATGCGCTGCCATGCCGTCATGCCGAGCTGGTGTCAGTACTGCGGGCGCTGCTGCGCCACCCCGCCATTAACCAGCTGGAGCTGCAGGTGGACTTTTCCAGCGCGCGGGAAGTGGGCTGGCGGCTGACGGAACTGTTGCCCCTGGACGGGCGGGAGAAACAGCGCCTGCTGGAATATCAGGACCCCCTGGCGCGGCTGGACCGGATCGCGTCGTCACCGAAGGTTTCCAGGAATATGCCCGGCGTATGCCCCGGGAACTGCCGCTGGATCTGGTGGAAATCGCCATGCCCCACCGTGGCAGGAATCCTGATGTGGGTCGCCTGATGCAGCAGGAAGCCGACGCTGTGCTGGCGTCGTCCGGCGACCGGGACCGGGTGGTGGCGCTGGAAGTCGGTGGTCGTACCTGGTCGACCCGGGACCTGGCGCAACAGCTTGAAAACTGGCAACTGGACGGCCGTGATGTGTGTTTCCTGGTGGGCGGTCCCGACGGACTGCATGAGCGCTGCCGCGAACGTGCCGACCAGCAATGGTCCCTGTCTGCGCTGACATTGCCACATCCTCTGGTGCGTATCCTGCTCGCAGAACAACTTTACCGGGCCTGGTCCATCACCCGTAACCACCCATATCACCGCGCGTAGGGTAAACCCATGGCCTGGGGCGAATTCAAGGACATAGCCGCTGAACGGCGACTCTTCCAGCGCCGGACCCTGGTGATGCTGGGGATGGTGGTGTTGCTTTTCGCCGTACTGGCCGCCCGCTTCTACCAGCTGCAGGTGATCGAGCACGAAACCTACACCACCATTTCCGACCGCAACCGGGTGCAGGTGCGCTCCGTACCGCCAACACGCGGTCTGATCTACGACCGCAACGGCACCCTGATTGCCGAGAACCGGCCGGTGTTCAGCGTGACCCTGGTGCCGGAGCGGGTCAAGGACATGGACGCCACCCTGGCCCGGCTGCAGCAGTTGCTGTCCATTTCCGAGGACGATATGGAGCGTTTCCTGCGACGTCTCAGGGAGCCGCGCCGGCCGTTCCAGGAGCTGCCGCTCCATTACGACCTGACCGAGAAGGAAATCGCCAGTATGGCGGTTCACCGCCATGAGCTTCCCGGCGTGGAAGTGGGGGCCGAACTGGTTCGCCACTATCCCTTTGGCAGACAGAATGCCCACGCCCTCGGGTATGTGGGCCGGATCAACCGGGAGGAACTGCAACGCATCGATCCGGTGGATTACGCCGGCACCAACTACATTGGCAAATCCGGGGTAGAGCGGGTCTATGAGGACGCGTTGCACGGTGAGGTCGGTTACGAGCATGTGGAAACCAATGCCCGCGGCCGCACCCTGAGGGTCCTGGAGCGGCAGAATCCCGTGCCCGGCGAGGACCTGGTCATGCACCTGGATATGCGGATGCAGCAGCGGGCCTTTGAACTGCTTGAGGGCCGTCGTGGCGCTGTGGTGGCAATTGACCCCAACGACGGCGGTATCCTGGCCCTCGCCAGTGTACCCGGGTTCGACGCCAACCAGTTCGTGACCGGCATCAGCAGCAAGGAGTACCGCGAACTCAGCGAATCCATCGATATGCCCCTGTTCAACCGGGCGCTTCGTGGTCAGTATCCCCCCGGCTCCACCATCAAGCCCATGCTCCTGCTGGGGGCGCTGGACAGCGGCGCCGTCACCCGCGACCACACCATCTGGGACCCCGGCTATTATCAGATCGGGGGCAGCGGTCGCCGTTACCGGGACTGGAAGCGCAGTGGCCATGGCTGGGTGGATGGCCGTGAGGCGGTTGCCGTGTCCTGCGACGTCTACTTCTACGATCTCGGCATCGAGATGGGGGTGGACAACATGCACAAGTACCTGGCCGGTTTCGGCTTCGGTATTGATGCCACACTCGATGTGGGAGGGGCGCTGCCGGGCCTGCTGCCGTCCCGGGACTGGAAGCGGGCCACCCGCAACGAGCCCTGGTATCCGGGGGATTCCGTGAACATGAGTATTGGCCAGGGGTTCTTCCTGTCCACGCCGCTGCAACTGGCTACCGCGACTTCGGTAGTTGCCAACCGGGGGCGCTGGGTCCAGCCGAGGATGCTCAAGGATGTCCGGGGCGACACCTCGCGGGAGGCACTGCTCCAGCCGGAGTATCTTGAGGACCTTACCGTCGAGAATCAGGATGACTGGGAGTTCGTGGTCAAGTCCATGGAAGATGTGATGCATGGCGCCAACGGCACCGCCCGTGCGGCGGCGGAGGGCGCCGACTACCGTATGGCCGGCAAGACCGGCACGGCCCAGGTCTTCAGTCTGGCGGAGGACGAGGAGTATGAGGAAGAGGAAGTCCGTGAACGCCTTCGGGACCATGCGCTGTTTGTGGGCTTTGCGCCGGTGGATGACCCCCAGATCGTGGTAGCGGTCATCGTAGAGAACGGCGGTAGCGGCAGCGCCACCGCCGCACCGGTGGGCAGGGCCATGTTCGATGCCTGGCTGAAGGAGTTCGATACTGAAGAGGCGGTGATCAGCCAGTCAGGGGAGGGTGAGTCATGATCGGACGGCCAGCGGGGGTCAATGCCGCCAGTGGCCTGCAGCGGCCGGTCAGCGTCTGGCATCGCCTGCACCTGGATCCGGTACTGCTGGGGCTGCTGGTTCTGCTGGCCGGCGGCGGCCTGTTCGTGCTGTATAGCGGCGCCGATGCGAGCGTCGCCACAGTCAAGTCCCAGATCATCCGCCTGGGCATCGCGTTCGTTGCAATGTTTGTGTTTGCACAGCTGGACCCTGCCGTCTACCGGCGCTGGTCACCCTGGATTTATCTTGCCGGCCTTGCAGGGCTGGTGGCTGTGCTCACCATGGGGGTCGGCGCCAAAGGAGCACAGCGCTGGCTGGACCTGCCAGGCCTGCCCCGTTTCCAGCCATCCGAGCTCATGAAGCTGGCGGTACCGATGATGGCTGCCTGGTACCTGTCCCGCCAGTACCTGCCGCCCCGCTTCCGGCATGTGCTCGTTGGTGTGGCCCTGGTGATTCTGCCGATGGCGCTGATTATCCTCCAGCCGGATCTGGGGACTTCGGTACTGGTGGGCGCCGCCGGCATGTTCGTGGTGTTCTTCGCGGGTCTGAGCTGGAAGCTGATTACCGGGTTTATTGCGCTTCTCGGGGTGATAGCCCCGCTGATGTGGTTCTTTGTCATGCACGGGTACCAGAAGCAGCGGGTGCTGACGTTGCTGGACCCCCAGAGCGATCCGCTGGGCGCAGGCTGGAACATCATCCAGTCCACCACGGCCATTGGCTCCGGCGGCTGGAGCGGCAAGGGCTGGTTGCAGGGCACCCAGTCCCACCTGGAATTTCTTCCGGAAAGCCATACCGACTTCATCGTGGCGGTGCTGGCCGAAGAGTTTGGCTTTGTCGGGCTGATCGTGCTGCTGGCGGTTTATTTTCTGATTATCCTGCGGTGTCTCTATATTGCCGCCAACGCCCAGGACTCGTTCAGTCGCCTGCTGGCGGGCGCGCTTACCATGACGTTCTTTGTCTACATCCTGGTGAATATTGGTATGGTCAGTGGTCTGCTGCCGGTGGTGGGTGTGCCTCTGCCACTGATCAGTTTTGGTGGGACGTCCATGGTTACGCTGATGGCGGCGTTCGGTATCCTGATGGCTATCCATACCCATCGGCGGATGATCACTGCGTAATGCCCGGTAATGGCGCCTGCCGTAACCTCATGATAATCTCCCGGCAAACAGACTGCCTGACGCCCCCGTGAACTATGAGATCATTGTCGTACTTGCTGCCGGCCCGGGCGGGAAACCGGCAATCAGCGGGCATCGGGCACGCTGGCAGAGCAGCTGACACCGGGCGCGGCGAACAACCGAAGGCAGAAAACACAAATGGCCATGAACTACCCTGACCTGCGCGTACCTGGCATCCTTGTTGTGATGTCGCTGGTGCTGGCAGGCTGTGCATCCCAACCGCAGGAGACGGACCACTCGGGCCGGTACACCATGCTCCAGGACGTAGGCCCTGACAGTGATGTGGATATCAGCAAGGTCAGGGAAGCGGAGCCCCGGTACGAAAAGCCCCGCAAGTCGGGGAATATTTCCCCCTACCGGGTGTGGGGAAAGCAGTACCGGGTCATGAATGTGGACCAGGCGGATGGTTACGTCCAGCGTGGTATCGCCAGCTGGTACGGCAAGAAATTCCATGGGCACAAGACATCCAACGGTGAAACCTACGACATGTACAGGATGTCGGCGGCCCATAAGAGCCTGCCGTTGCCCAGTTACGCCCGGGTCACCAACCTCGATAACGGGCGTTCGGTGGTCGTACGGATAAACGACCGGGGGCCTTTTCACGGTGATCGTCTGATAGACTTGTCCTGGGCTGCCGCCAAGAAGCTTGATTTTCATGGCAGCGGTACTGCCCGTGTTGAGGTGGCGGCCATTACGGTGCGGCAGGATGGTTCGATGACGCTCGCCGGCAAACCCTGGAAGCCGGATGGCGACGGGCAGAAGGTGCAACCTGTTCGGGTCCGGCCGCCGGACTCTTCGGGAGACGCGCTCTTTGTGCAGCTGGGCTCATTCAGTAAGGTGGCGCCTGCCAGGCAACTGGAGCAGGCGGTGAAGCGCCGTACCGGAAACCCGGTTCGGGTACGCCAGGTGACCACGGCGTCTGGGGATTTTCACCGTGTCCAGGTGGGTCCCTTCGGGAACGCCCGGGAGGCGGAGCGGGCCATGGAAGATCTGGCCGCCGAAGGTTTTTCCCAGGCGATGGTACTGACAGACAGCCATTGACCCTACTCTCTGCCGGCAGCCCGTGGCCGGTTAACTCATCGATCGGAAGTGATGTGAACAAGCCCATGATTCGTCAAGCGATGCCCCGTTTTGTTGTTCTTGCCCTCGCCCTGCTGGCCATGCTGCCACTGGTCGCAAAGGCACAGCAGGCACTGATTCCGTCGCCGCCACAGATTAATGCCACATCCTATATCCTGATGGATCCGGCCAGCGGCAAGGTCATAATGGAAGGCAACAGCGATGAGCGCCTGCCGCCGGCAAGCCTGACCAAGATGATGACGGCCTACATTGTCGAGCGGGAGCTGGACGAGGGCCGACTGAGCATGGATGAGATGGTGCCCATCAGCGTCAAGGCCTGGCAGACGGGCGGCTCGCGCATGTTTATCCAGGAGGGTTCCCGGGTCAGCGTTGAGGATCTGCTCAAGGGGGTGATCATCCAGTCCGGTAATGACGCCTCCGTGGCGCTGGCCGAACATGTCGCCGGCTCGGAGGACTCCTTCGCGGATGTGATGAACCAGCAGGCCCGGCTGTTGGGTATGGAAAATACTCGCTTTGAAAACGCGACGGGTCTGCCCC
>JBMCIH010000168.1:0-5554 GCA_048617055.1 Marinobacter sp.
CCCGACCGGCGTCGTTGCGGCCCAGGTCGATCAACATCAGGTGCTCGGCGATTTCTTTCGGGTCGGCCAGCAGCTCTTTTTCCAGCGCCTTGTCCTCGGCATCGGTAGCGCCGCGCTTGCGGGTGCCGGCGATGGGACGCACGGTGACTTCCTCATCTTCTACCCGAGCCAGGATTTCCGGAGACGAGCCAACAATGTGGAAGTCTTCCAGGTCCAGGAAGTACATATACGGCGACGGGTTCAATACCCGCAGGGAGCGGTACAGGTTCAGGGGCGGAGCTTCGAATGGAATCGACATGCGCTGGGAGATGACGGTCTGCATCACGTCGCCGTCCAGCACATAGCCCTTGATCTTGTTGACCGCGGCTTCGAATTTGTCCTGGGTAAAACCGGAAATGAAGTCACTCTCGTCCACCACCTTGCCGCGCAGGTGTTCCGGGGTGCGCGGCGCGTTGGCAGTCTGGCGGTGCAGCTGGCTTTCCAGTTCGTCGATGCGAGCCTGTGCTGTCTGGTAGGCACCTTCAACCGATGGGTCGGCGTGTACGATCAGGTGCAGCTTGCCGCGCAGGTTGTCGAACACCACAATTTCGTTGGACACCATCAGCAGGATATCGGGGGTGCCGATCCTGTCCGGCGGGCAGCTGTTGCGCAGGCGTTTTTCGATATAGCGCACCGTGTCATAGCCGAAGTAACCCACCAGGCCGCCATTGAAGCGGGGAAGGTCTTCCAGGTCCGGGGCTTTGAAACGGGCCTGGTATTCCTCGACGAAGGTCAGCGGGTCGTCGCGCTCGGCCTCTTCCACCACCCTGCCGTTCCGGCGTATGGCGATCTTGCTGCCATACACCGTCAGCACTTCACGACTGGGCAGACCAATGATGGAGTAACGGCCCCACTTCTCGCCCCCCTGGACGGACTCGAACAGGTAGGAGTAAGGCCCGCTGGCCAGTTTGAGGTAGGTGCTCAGGGGCGTGTCGAGGTCCGCCAGTACCTCGCGGTAGACGGGAATACGGTTATAGCCGGCCTCGGCCAGCCCGGTAAATTGCTCGGGTGTCATGGTATCGTCCTGAAATCTGATCTGCGGTTGCCGCCGGGTCAGCCGGCGTTACTGTGGCGCGCGGGACAGCCGCGCCGCCGGGCATGTCAGCCGGTACGCCATCGCCACCATCGTGTTGCGCGGGTGGTGAGCACACCGCGCGATGCAGTCAGATTCAGTCCCTGCACGGCAGGAATCTCCCGAAAGAAGGGTTCATGTCAGTAAACCTCTGAGAGGTTACAAAAGCTCCGTCAGCGAATCAACAACCATCTCTGCCCCCAGCTCATCCACCGGGGTGCCGTAGTTGTAGCCATAGCGCACCAGTATGGCCGGCAGGCCAGCGTTAAAGGCCGCCCGGGCGTCGGCATCCGAGTCGCCGACCATCACCGTGGTCCCCGGCGTGCCGCCCAGCTTGCGCATGGGTAGCAGCAGGGGCTCGGCGTCGGGTTTCTTGGTTGGCAGGGTATCACCGCCGATCACCATCTCGAACCAGTGCTCCAGCCCCATGCGCTCGAGCAGGGGGTGCACGAACTGCTCCGGCTTGTTGGTCACCACCGCCATGCGGCAGCCATGGTCGTGCAGCCGCTGAAGGCAGGGCTCCACACCCTCGAACACGGTGGAGCAGTCGCCGTTGAGGCGTTCGTAGAACCGGAAGAACTGCTCTGAGGCGTCCCGGAACAGGGCTTCATCCAGAGGCTCCGCGTTCTCCCAGTCGACCCGGCCGGTCAGGGCCCGGCGCACCAGTATGCCGGCGCCGTTGCCCACCCACTGGCGTACCTTCTCCCGGCCGGCCGGAGGCCGGTCCAGCGCCATCAGGGTCTCGTCAATGGCGGCGGCCAGGTCCGGTGCGCTGTCCACCAGGGTGCCGTCCAGGTCGAACAGGGCGACGTCGGGCCAGAGCGAGGTGAATCGTCGCAGGCTGGTCATGGCGGCGGTCCGGGTCATTGCGCCCGGGCAATTTCAGCGCGCATGGCGTCGATGGTGGCCTTGTAGTCGTCGGTATTGAAGATGGCGGAACCGGCGACAAAGGTATCGGCACCGGCCTGGGCGATCTCGCGGATGTTGTCGGTCTTCACGCCACCGTCGATCTCCAGGCGGATGTCATGGCCGCTGTCGTCGATACGCCTGCGGGCCTGGCGCAGCTTGTCCAGGGTGGCGGGGATAAACTTCTGGCCGCCAAAGCCCGGGTTGACGGACATCAGCAGCACCATGTCCACCTTGTCCATCACATAGTCCAGATGGCTCAGGGGTGTGGCCGGATTGAACACCAGGCCCGCCTTGCAGCCGCCGTCGCGGATCAGCTGCAGGGAGCGGTCGATGTGGTTGGACGCTTCCGGGTGAAAGGTGATGTAGCTGGCGCCGGCATCGATGAACATGCGGATCAGGTCATCCACCGGCGAGACCATCAGGTGCACGTCAATCGGCGCGGTCACGCCATGCTTGCGCAGCGCTTCGCACACCATGGGGCCGATGGTCAGGTTGGGCACGTAGTGGTTGTCCATGACGTCGAAGTGAACCACATCGGCGCCGGCGGCCAGAACTTTGTCGACTTCCTCGCCCAGGCGGGCGAAGTCGGCAGAGAGAATGGACGGTGCGATCACTGGGGACTGTTTCATGGCGGTCTCGTCAAACGGCTGAAAATGCGTGGCGCCTGGCTCCCTGTGGTAAAATTTTTCGACACCCAGACCGGCACAAGGTGCCTGGCTGCCATGTCCGAACCGGGGAGCCCGGTTGAAAACGGACGCTATTCTAACAGTTCCGAGCGGGGAATGTCCGTGGCGTCTGCCGAAAACCCATACCGTCGTTCTGCCCCCGGGGCCTGTGCCCTGTTGCTGTTGGCTGTCATGCTCGGCGAGGTCGCGCTGGCTCAGGACAAGGAGTCCGGCGCGGAGGAAGGCGACCCGGCCGGCGAGCCCGTCGAACGGGCCTTCGTGCGCTCCACCGGCGGTGATGGTGCACTGGCCCAGCGCCACCCCCACCTTGCAGTCTGGCTGGAACCGGCGGAGAGCCCGCGGGTGCTGTCGCTGGTGGAACGGGAAGCCACGGACGAGCCATCCGGCGCCATGGTGATACTGGCTGATGAGGGGCAGTCCGCCAATGATCCTCTGCTGGAAGACCTGCGGGCCCGGCTGACCCGCGCTGGCTGGGCCACCATGACCCTTGGGCTGGAGCAGGACTCCCCCGCCCTGGAGCTGGCACGCCAGCGCCTGCTGGCCGGTGACAGCCAGCGGCAGGACGCCGATGAGGACGAGGAGGCCGGTGGCCCGGTGATGATCGATGTGAATGACCAGGCGGCGGAAGACCTGATGGAAGCCCATCGTGGCGAGATGAAGGCCCGACTGGCATCCGCCATCGACTGGTTCACCGAGCGGGACTACCGGCAGGTGGTGCTGGTAGGCGTCGGCAGCGGGGCCGAAGTGATGCGTGGTTACCTGCCGGACGCGCCCCAGGCCGTGGCCCGGGTGGCCTGGGTGGCGGCCAACTTCGGGCCGCGGGAGCCGGAGGCGATCAGTGACGGCCTGACCGATGGCCGCCAGCTGCCGATTCTCGACCTGTACCCGTCCCGGGACCAGGCCAGTGAGCGCCGCCGGGCGGCCTTCCGGCGTGCCGGGGTCAGCGGCTACCAGGCCATTCCTGCCCCGGTTGGTGTCCGGCCCGAAGGGCGCCACGCCGGTGTTATTGCCAATCGGCTGCTGGGCTGGGCTGGCGGTGAATGAGACAGTCCCGGCGGTACCGCTAACGTGTCAGTCGTTCACGGCGTTTGATCACTTCCCAGGCCTGTTGCAGTCGTAACAGCTGTTCCCGGGCCCGGGCTTTTTCAGCCGGGGTGAGGTCATCGCCAAGCTTGTCGGGGTGGTGGCGGGAGACTTCGCGGCGGTAGTTGCGCTTGATGTGCTCAAAGCTGTCACCGGAGCGCACCCCCAGTATCCGGTAGGCGTCCTGCAGGGTTTCCGGTTTCGGTGGCGGTTCGCTGACCCACAGCTCCTGGCGGTAGAGCCGGAAGATCCGGTCCATGGCCGCCATGGGCAGGCCCAGACGGGCGAAGGCGTCCTCGCAACGGTAACGCCGGGGTCGCTCGGGGGCACCGAACAGCTGGGCACCGTGGCACAGGCACAGCCCGATCAGCAGGCTGGTGCGTTCCCGCCAGGGCGCCAGCATGCGGAACCGGGTCAGGCGCAGGGCGGAAATATCAGCCGTGTCGCGGCCCTGGTGAAAGCGGCGGATAGCCTTGCGCCGGGCCCGGGGCGAAAGCTTCAGCCCGGTCATCAGGTTTTCGGCAAAGCGGATGTCGGCCTCGGTGACCCGGCCTTCGGCCTTGGCCAGGTAACCCAGGCAATAGAAGAGCGCGTGCCTGGCGCCCCGGCCCATGCCCTCGCGGCTGACCAGCTCGCTGGGTCGGTGCCGGCTGGCAATGAATTCGGCCAGCAGCTCTTCCAGCAGGGCCCGGGTCCGGGCAGGCAGGTTTTGCGGTGCAGGTCCACTCATGTTGGTGTCACGATAGCCGGGGTTGTGTCAGAAGCCGGTCGAGTTCAGCCAGTCGTTCCGGCGTGCCGATGTCCATCCACTGCCCGGGATGATGCAGGCCATAGACCTCGCCTTTGGCCATGGCGTCCCGGAGAATCGGGGCCAGCTTGCGGGGTCCCGGGGGCAGCCCCTCAAAAAGCGAAGGGTGCAGCAGGCTGATGCCGGTAAAGGTCAGCCGGCCGGGGCCCTCATCCACCACCTGTCCGTTGTCCCTGAGGGCGAAGTCGCCCTCGGGGTGATGGGCCGGGTTGTCCGTCAGCACCAGCAGGGCGCGGCCCCGGGGCGGTGGGGTCAGCTGCCTCAGGTCGAAATCGTGCCAGATATCGCCATTGATGACTGCGAACCAGTCCGGGCCCAGCAGTGGCAGGGCGGCAATAATGCCGCCGGCGGTTTCCAGCGGCTGTTGTTCCCGCGACCAGGTGATGGTCACCCCGTGGGCTTCGCCACTGCCGAGGGCCTCTTCAAGCTGGTGGCCCAGCCAGGCGTGGTTGATTACCAGCTGGTCGATCCCCGCCGCTTTCAGCTTGCGGATATGGTGGACGATCAGGGGAGCACCTCCTGCCACCAGCAGCGGCTTGGGGGTGCTCATGGTAAGGGGGCGCATGCGCTCGCCCTTGCCGGCGGCCAGTATCATGGCCTTCATTCACCCGGGCCCTCGCCCGTGCTGTCCGGCACCGTGCCCAGTTTGTGATGAACCGCCGGTACCACATCGTCCGTCAGCCACTGGTGGAAGTGGCGCAGGGCGGGCAGTGGCCGGCTTGCCTCCACCAGATAGTTGATGGTTCGGGGAATGTCAGCGATATAGCCGCTCTTGCCGTCCCGCAGGGACAGCCGGGCAAAGATACCGGCGGCCTTCAGATGGCGCTGCATGCCCATCAGCTCGAACCAGTGCCGGAAGGTGTCGCTGTCGGCCTGGTGCACGCCGGCTTCCCGGCCCATGATGCGGAAGTCTTCCAGCCAGGCGTTGCGGCGGGCGGCGGGCCATTCGATATAGCA
>JBMCIH010000169.1:0-5544 GCA_048617055.1 Marinobacter sp.
TGGCCCTGCTGCTGGTCGGGACACTGCTGGCGGCGTTACGCTCTGAAACCGGCACCGCCTGGGTGCTCGAGCGGATTCCGGGGCTGACAACCGAACAGGCGGCCGGTTCGCTGCTGGGTGAATGGCAGGCCCGCCAGCTGGAGTGGCATGGCTACGGCGTTCAGCTGGCCATCGACTCGCCCCGGCTGGACTGGTCGCCCACCTGCCTGCTGCGCAAGACCCTGTGCGTCGAGCACCTGGAGGCCGCGTCGGTCGACGTCGACCGGTCGGCGGGCGATACCGGCGCGGACACCGGCGAAGAGGGCCCGGTTCAGCTGCCGGAGGTCAGCCTGCCCGTAAACCTGGACATCGGCTCTGTGGATCTGGGCCCGCTGCGGTTCAATCAGACCCTGGTCTGGGACCGACTGACACTGACCGGTGGCGGCGGTGGCGCGGACTTCCACATCCGGCAGCTGACTGTGACCCGGGAGGACGTGGAGCTGCAGGCCGATGGGCGCCTGGAGACCCGGGGAGACTGGCCGGTGGCCCTGGATGTGGATCTGGCCCTGCCGCCGCCCCAGGGCGACCAGTGGCGCGTCCGCGGGCAGTTGCGGGGCAGTGTGCGGGACCTGCGGGCCGACCTGGCGTCCAGCGGTTATCTGGATGGCCGGTTGCAGGCAGACCTGGCACCACTGGACCCGGACCTGCCGGCCGAGGCGGATTTCCGCTCCGACGGCTTTCACCCTCTGGCGACACTGCCGCAGACCCTGACATTGCAGCAGTGGTCCGTCAATGCCCGGGGCAACCTGGCCGATGGCTACCGGATTGACACCCGGGCCCGCCTGCCGGGGGAGCAGGGACGAACCGGCCTGGGCCTGTCCGGCCGGGTGACGCCCCGCAGCGCCAGCGACCTGCAACTGAGCCTGACGGGCCCGGCGGCCTCCGGAGAGGATGAGGCGGAGCTGGCGGTAGACGGCGAGGTAAGCTGGGCTGATGGGCTGTCGGCCCATGCCCGGGTACGTATGGGTGCCTTTCCCTGGTATTCCCTGCTGCCGGAGGTGGAGCCGCCTCCGGTAACCATTTCGGCACTGGAAGCCGAGGGTGACTACCGGGACGGCCGTTACTCGGCGACTGTGGATCTGGACGCCAGCGGGCCTGTGGGGGATGCATCCGTGGCCACCCGGGTTGAGGGCGACATGGAGCAGGTCCGGCTGAGCGGGCTGACCATGACCACCGGCGCCGGGCGCCTGCAGGGTGAGGCGGAGATTGGTTTTGCCGATGGCCTCAGCTGGCAGGCGGAACTGATGCTGGACGGCTTTGACCCGGGTTACTGGGTGCCCCGGGCCTCGGCCAGTATCGATGGCACCGTGTCAACCGGGGGCGAGCTGGACGCGGACGGCCAGCCGGATTTCACCGCCGCCTGGGACCTTGACGGCCAGTGGCAGGACGCGCCGCTCACCAGCCGGGGCGAGCTGGCGGTGGCGGACCGCCAGTGGCGGGTACCGGAAATCCTGGCCACCATAGGGGAAAACCGGCTCCGGGTGGCCGGTGACGTACAGGACCCGTTCGGGGCCGACCCCCGGCTGGCGGTGAAGGGCGCGCTGGCCCTGCCGGAGCCCGGGGTTCTCCAGCCCGGACTGGGTGGCGAGCTGCAGGCCGGCTTCGATCTGGACGGTCCGCTGATGGCGCCGCAGGGCACGCTGGAGGTCAACGCTGAGGGGCTGGCCTGGCGGGCTCAGTTCGTTCTCGACGACCTGATGCTGGAGGCCCGGCTGGACCGGGAGCGGGCCGTCGAGGCCCGTCTTGAGGCTTCCTCGCTGCGGGCCGGCGGGCAGACGCTGGAGCGCATACAGGCGGATCTGCAGGGCACCCTGGGCCAGCATCGGCTGACACTTTCCGTGCGTCACCCGGAAGCACGGGCGGATACCGTGCTGGCGGGCAGCTGGCAGGCGGACGAGGGCCAGTGGCAGGGCGAACTGGCAGACGGCGAGGTGCAGCTGCACCAGCCGGAGCAGACCTGGCAGCTGGAGGCACCCGCCGCCATCAACTGGCAGGAGAACACGCTGATGCTCGGCGCCCATTGCTGGCGCTGGCAGGACAGCGCCCTGTGCGCCAGCGAGCAGACCCTGTTGCCGGACCCGTCACTGGAGCTGGAGGTGAGCCAGCTGCCGGCGTCGTCGCTGGCGCCACTACTGCCAGAAACGGTTCGCTGGGATGCTCAGGTCAATGGCTCGCTGGATGTGGCCTTCACCGGCGAGGGCCCTTCCGGCCAGCTCAGGGTATCGGCGGGGCCGGGTGATGTGGGGGTGGTGCTGAAAGAGGACTGGCAGGAGCTCTCCTACCAGACGCTGGAGCTGACTGCGGATCTGGCCCCGGAGCAGGCGGACCTGGCCCTGCGGTTTGCCGGCGAGGAGCTCGGAGAACTGGCGGTTGACCTGGCGGTGGACCCGGATTCGGCCCGGCGCGAGGCCCGTGGCAGCTTCCGGCTGGACGGATTTGACCTGGCGGTGGTGGGGAGCCTGCTGGACATGGAAGAGGTCAGCGGCACGGTAGCCGGCTCGGGCCGGCTGGAAGGCCCGCTGATGGCGCCCCGGGTTGACGGCGAGCTGGTGCTTTCCGATGGCCGGGTGGTGGACCCGATGGTGCCTATGCCGGTATCGGACCTCAACCTCAGGCTGGCTTTTGACGGTCGCCAGGCAAGCCTGGACGGCAGCTGGCAGAGCAACGGCCGGGGGCGCGGCGAGATCGGTGGTGTCCTCGACTGGGAGGCGTCCCCGATACTGACCCTCGTACTGGAAGGCGACCGGCTGCCGCTCAACTATGAGCCCTATGCACGGCTTGAGGTTTCCCCGGACCTTGAGCTGCGGTTCGTCGACGGTGACTTGTCCGTTTCCGGCCAGGTGGCGGTGCCCGAGGGTGATATCGAAATCCGCGAGCTGCCGGAGCAGGCGGTCTCGGTGTCCGGCGACGAAGAGATTGTCGGCGAGGAACCGGAGCAGCAACAGGTGCGTTCCATGTCCATGGACGTCAACGTGGTGGTGGGCGAGGATGAGGTGACCTTCGAGGGCTTCGGCGTGACCGGCGAGCTGGAGGGTGAGCTGCGCATCGGCGACAACATGGATGCCCGGGGCGCCCTGCAGCTGGTGGATGGCCGCTACGAGGCCTTTGGCCAGGAGCTGGACCTGAGACGGGCGCGGCTGGTCTTCGTGGGCTCTGCCACCGAACCCTATCTCGATATTGAAGCCGTGCGGCGGGTGGACGACGTGGTGGCCGGCCTGCGGCTGACCGGCCCCGCCCGGGAGCCGACCACGGAAGTCTTCTCGGAGCCGCCCATGGAGGAGAACCAGGCGCTTTCCTATGTAATTCTGGGGCGCCCGCTGCAAAGCCAGGGGGACCAGGGGCAGGTCAGCCGGGCCGCGCTGTCGCTGGGGCTGAACCGCGCCGCCGGCATCACCCGTGGCATCGGCGAGGCCTTCGGCATCGAGGAACTGACGCTGGAGGCCGAAGGCTCCGGCGAAGAGGCCGCCGTGGTGGCCAGCGGCTATCTCACCGACGATCTCAGTATCCGCTATGGGGTGGGGCTGTTCGAACCTATTACCACGGTTGCGCTGCGGTATGATCTGGGCCGCTATTTCTATGTGGAGGCCGCCAGTGGCCTGGCCGCCTCGCTGGACATTTTCTATACCCGGGACTTCTGATACCGGAGCCCGCCTGGAGGCGGCTACTCCAGGCTAAAGGTGGCCTGGACCGTGGCGGAGATTTCCCGGGGGCCCACCTGGCTGATGGTCTCCGCGGCGGAGGCCTCACTCATCCGCATCATCATCGGCCCGCCACCGGAGGCCTGCAGGTTCAGGGACCTGACCTCGCCGCAGGTCATGTCCAGCTGGGCCGCAGCGAAGCGGCAGCGCTCACGGGCGTTACGGATGGCCTTCGCCAGCGCCTCGCGGCGCAGTTCCTCCTCATCGGAATGGAAGAACTGGTGCTCACCCAGGCTGTAGTTCATGCCCAGCCCCTGGGCCTTTTCCAGCACCGGATTGAGCAGCCTGAGGTCATGGATCTCGAAACTGACCGTCTGACTGGCCACGGTGACGGACCGGGGCTGGTCACCGTCACCGTTTTGCCCGGGACGCGGAGGGTGCTGGCGCTCATAAAGGTGGGCGGAGGCGTCAGTGTAGTCCACCAGCTGATCACGGAGGTCTCCGATGGCCTTGCGCCACTGGCTCATTACGGAGCGGACCTCGGCCAGGGCCTGGTCCGACTCCGGGTGCTCGGCGCTGATGGTGAAACTGAGCCGGGCGCTGTCGGGCAGGTAGCGTACCTTGCCCTCGCCATCGAGGCTCACCTCGGCGTCGGAGGCCAGGGCCGGCCCCGAAGCCAGCACCAGCAGGAGAACCAGGGCGGCCGCCGGCCCGTGGCGGAGGGTGTTTTCATTCATGGTCTGTTCCTTCTGACGTCAGGCTGGGGCTTCCGGCTCCGGGGAGTCTTCCCGGTGCAGACGGGCCAGTTTCAGTTGTTCGGCGGCGCGCACGAAATCACGGAAGATCCCGCGGTGCACGCCATGGTACAGCAGATACTCCGGGTGCCACTGCATGCCCATCAGCCACTGGCCGTGGGTATTTTCGATGGCCTGGACGAACAGGTCATTGTCCACGGCGCTTACCCGCAGGCCCCTGCCCAGCCACTGTATGGCCTGACTGTGGATGCGGTTGGCGCCGATGTTGCTGGCCTTCGCAATGCGTCCCAGCCGGGTGGGCTCCACCACACGCACGGATTGCAGCGGTAACAGCAGGGGGCGGTGGCGGGTGTTCACCCGCAGCGGCGTGACATCCTGGCACAGTGAGCCGCCGCGATGGACGTTGATCAGCTGAGCGCCGCGGCAGATGCCCAGCACCGGCAGGTGAAGACGCTCCGCTTCCGTCAGCAGCATCTCGTCGGTACGGTCACGCTGGCGGTCGTAGCGGGCCCGTACCTCGGGACGCTGACCATAGAGTTCAGGGTGGACATGGCTGCCGCCGGACAGCACGAGGCCGTCGAGCAGGGACACATCGATACGGTCGGCCGGGCGGATAAAATGGGTGCGGGCACCGTAGAAGCGCAGTGCCAGCATGATCAGGCGGTCGCTCGTGCGCTTGCGGGACGGCCCGCTGATGCCAATGGTCAGCCCCGGCAGGTCCTCGGCGGGAGCCGCCTTCAGGTCAGACATAACCGCGATTCTCCAGCCAGTACTGACACCGGGTGCGCCAGGTACTGGTGAGGTTGCGGAATGACAGGGTACGGCTCTCCCGGAACAGGGTGTTGAGTTCCCGCTGGTGAGCGGGGCTGGCCACGATCTGCTCGAGCACTACCCAGTCGTTCCATACAGTGGAAAAGTGCCATTGGGGGTTGTCGATATCGCAGTCCGGCAGCCGGTAGTGCAGGGTTGGCCGGGCCTTGATTCTGGGGTCCGCGACATAGTCAGCCACCAGTTCCGGGTTGATATGGGCAAACAGGGGCAGCAGGTCCATGGCCCGGTTGCGGGTGGGGTTCTCTTCCAGATAATCCCGCATCAGCCCTTCTACATCCGGC
>JBMCIH010000170.1:0-5517 GCA_048617055.1 Marinobacter sp.
CCATGAGGGAGTCCGGAGACAGCAATGCGGTGGCGGCCCTGGAACGGAACCGGCAACTGATGGCTGGCCGGGTGGGGCTGATCGGGCTGCCCGTGCCGGAGCTGCCGGCGGGCTCGGATGCCGGTGCCGTTGCGCCCCTGGTACTCACCGAGCACGCCGGTATGGCGAAGATCCTGGAGCAGGGGGGGCGCTGCCAGGTCCGGTTTGGTTATGAGGTGCCCGCTGGCGACACCGGAACGGTGGATACCCTGGTGATTTTCGCACCCAAGGCCCGGGAGACTCTGTCCATGCAGCTAAATCTGGCTGGGATGCTGCTTGCCGAAGGGGGGCGGCTGCTGCTGGTGGGAGAGAAGCGCGAAGGCATCGCCGGCGCTGCCCGGCGCCTGCAGGCGCTTGCATCTGACGCGTATAAGGCCGACAGCGCACGCCACTGCCAGGTCTGGGTGGCGCACCTGCCTGCGCAGCAGAAGGAAGCGTTTGAGCCCCGGCACTGGGTCCGCTGGCACGAAGTGGAAGTGGACCATACTGCGGTTCCGGTGGCCGGGATGCCCGGTATATTCAGCGACGGCCGGCTGGACCAGGGCACCGCACACCTGCTGAGGACCCTGGCGGAAGCGCCGGTTACCGGTCCGGTTCTGGATTTTGCCTGTGGCGCCGGGGTGGTCGGCGCCTGGCTTCAGGCCCGGTTTCCGGACCTGGGGCCGGTGGATGGTGTGGACGTACAGGCCCAGGCGGTGCTGTGCGCACGGCTGACTTACGACCGCAACCAGGCCGCCGGCCGCATAATCGCCAGCGACGGTCTGCCCGCGGACCTGGGGCGGTACCGGACCATTGTCACCAACCCGCCCTTTCACAGTGGTGTGCGCACCGATACCTCCATGACGGAAGGGTTCCTGTCACAGGCCCGGCAACACCTGTTGCCCGGCGGCGAGCTGAGACTGGTGGCCAACCGTTTCCTGCCCTACCAGGACCTGCTGGAGGCCCATGTGGGGCCGTCCCGGGCGCTGTTCGAGGACAGCCGCTTTGTGGTCTACCAGGCAAGGGTGCCGGCTTGAGTTCTCCGGGCACCGGTGCCGGCCACTTTCAGGCCGGCGCCCGAACGCTGGCCCTGAAACGGCCCCATGGCGACGGCAGGGACCTGAGGGCCTGGGACGCCGCCGACGAGCAACTGGTCAGCCAGGCTCTGGCGAGGCTCCGGCCCGGCCAGCGGGTTGCGGTGGTGGACGACCGGTTTGGCGCACTGTCACTGGGGCTGGCGGATTTTCAGCCCGACATAGTGGCCGACAGTGCGGCTCTGGCGGAGGGCCTGACCGCCAATGCACGCCTTAACGGGCTGCCGGTGCCGGCTGTCAGCAGCTGGGCGGACCAGCTCGGGGACCTGTCCGCCGGCCAGGCGCCCGCTGCCATGGCGGCGGCCCGGTATGATGCCATAGTGCTCAAAGTGCCGCGCCAGCTGGATTACCTGGCCTTCCTGCTGCGCTGGTGTAACCAGGTGCTCCGACCGGGTGGGTGGCTGCTTACCGGCGGTATGATCAAGCATCTGCCGGACCAGGCCGCGCGGCTCTACCAGCAACTGGTGGTCACCGGAGAAGTTTTGCCGGCAAAGAAGAAGGCACGGCTGGTGGTCTGCGGCCCCGGCAGCGAAACCCTCGCGGGCTGGCCGGGCCTCTGGCAGGGGTACACGGTGCCCGGGCTGCCGGCACCCGTCCGGGCCCTGCCGGCGGTCTTCGTCCGGGACCGGCTGGACATGGGCAGCCGGGAGTTGTTGCCATTCATTACCGCCGCTGCGGAGCGGATGCCGCCGGGGGCGCCGGTGCTTGACCTGGCCTGTGGCAATGGCCTGCTGGGATTGACCGCCCTGGCCGGGCGGCCGGATCTGGCGGTGAGCTTTGCGGATATCTCCTCCCAGGGGATACTCAGCGCCCGGGCTAACCTCGCCGCCATGGGGCCGGATCGCGGCGGCTGTCGTTTCTTCCATGCTGATGGCGTGCCCGCCGGCAGCGGGGCTTTTCCGCTGGTGCTGCTCAACCCGCCGTTCCACGAAGGTGGCACGGTGGGGGACCACATTGCGTTGCGCCTGTTTGCAGATGCCGCCGGCTGCCTCACCGATGACGGCGAGATACTGGTGGTGGGTAACCGCCACCTGGGCTACCACCAGAGCCTGCGCCGCAGTTTCGCCGAGGTGACGCAGTTACAGGCGACCCCCAGGTTTGTGGTGTTCCGGGCATCACGACGCCGTCACTGACGGGGCCGGTCGTAGCCCATCCTTGCCAGGGTATCGACAATGGTCTGGGTCTGGCTGTCCACCTCAATATTGACCTCGTCTCCCTTCCGGAGATCGTCGAAGGTGGTTGCCCGCAGGGTTTCCGGAATCAGGTGGACGTTGAAGCGGTTTTCCTCCACATTCCCGATGGTCAGGCTGGCGCCGTCCACCGCAATATAGCCTTTGGGAAAGAGGTATTTCTGCCAGGCCGGGGGCACCTCGAAGGTGAGGGTGCAGTTGTTTTCCGGCTGCTCCCGGCCCACCACCCGGGCGGTGGTATGGATGTGCCCCGACAGCAGGTGGCCGCCGATTTCATCGCCGATCCGGGCGGCCCGCTCGAAGTTGACCCGGCTGCCCGGGACCAGCTGCCCCAGGGTGGTCAGTCTCAGGGTTTCCCCCATGGCGTCGAACCACAGGCGGTGACCCTGCTGACCCGTTACCGTCAGACAGGCACCGTTGATGGCTACCGAAGCGCCGGTAGTGATTCCTTCCACGGCGCCTTCGGGAAAGCCGATCACAAATGTGGTCAGGCCGGGGCGGGCTTCCAGGGATTCGACCCTGGCAACACCCTGCACGATGCCGGTAAACATGTTTGCACCTCGTAACATTTCAGTGACGGTAAGTGTATCCCCCCGCGTGTAAGCTATCAAAAACTATCGTCGCCAAAGCCTGGTTGGGGAGTCCGGAGGACAGGGCGGCCTCAAGAAATCCGGGGTGCGGACGATAAACCTGTGAGGGCCGGGCATGCATTCCGGCAGATGATTATGGCGAATACCAGCACCAGAACCCAGGACACCGACCACCACCGGGACGACCCGGTGCTCCGGCCCGGGCGCCCCGCGGATCCGGGAGAGGCCGACAGCACCCCTTCAACCGGTGAGACTGGCAGCGCCCGGCCGGGTCACAGCCGCAGGCAGCACCCGGACGCGGGTGATGCGGCCGATAAGGCCGCCCGGGAACAGGCCGCGCCGGCGGAGCAGGACGAAGGTGAGCGTTCGGAGGCCGGGTCCGAAGAACTCGACCGGCACTATGCCGAGGCCTATCAGCGTAAGCTGCGCCGTCTGCTGAGGCAGTGCGAGCGGGTCAACCTGATGGATTTCAACGTACTGTCACTGGCGGGCTGGCCGGACAGCTATACCCTGAACGCGGCCCGTCGGCGGCGGGACAGCTGGGTGCTCAGTGCCGTTATCGCCGCGCTGGTGTTTCTCAGTGGCATGACCGGCGTGGTGCCTGCCTGGATCGCCGGCGGTGGCTTCGGTGCCTTGGTCGTGATTCTGCTGCTCGGTGTGCCCTTCGTCCGCCGTCTGTACTCCTCCCGGCCGTCCTACTTCGAACTGATCCTGTACCGGCGGCAGCTGCTCCAGGATGCCCGCCGGCATGTGGCCCACCTGGAAGGGGACGTGGGGCTGATCTGGCAGTGCAGGGAGCTGGCCGAGTTCAACCCGACACTGGCGTCACCCCGGTTCAGTACCCTGCGGCACCTGTCGGAACAGCGACGGCTGGCGGGGTCCCTGACCCGGCGGGAGCATATCCGCCTCTACCTGATTTTCATGCTGGAGGCGGAGAAAGCCTACGAGCGCATGCAGAACGTCTATTTCGAAGGTCACCAGAAGGCCATCGACCGGGGCTGGTACTCGGTGGCCCA
This sequence comes from Marinobacter sp., assembly GCA_048617055.1. Taxonomy (GTDB): domain Bacteria; phylum Pseudomonadota; class Gammaproteobacteria; order Pseudomonadales; family Oleiphilaceae; genus Marinobacter. The sequence goes on from JBMCIH010000170.1 coordinate 3,909, forward strand.
GGCCATGACCGAAGCCCCCGAGGATAAGGATGGTGGCAGGGAATCTCCGGCCAACGGGGACAGGAAGGCGGGTCCCGCCGCCAGCCACGGGCCCCGGCCGGAGGAAGACGCTGCCGGGGACAGGAGGGAAGAAGAGGGCGGGCAGACTTGACATAGTTGCGTTTAAAACGTATGTTTTAAACAACCGTTTTTGCAAGGATCAAGTTGTGGCCCAATCAGGTACTGTGGACCGGATTCTCGATGCGGCAGAAGAGCTCTTTGCCGAACGGGGATTCGCCGAAACCTCCCTCAGAATGATAACCAGCAAGGCAGGTGTCAACCTCGCTGCGGTAAATTACCACTTCGGTTCCAAGAACTCCCTGATCCAGTCGGTCTTTGCCCGTTTCCTCACCCCCTATTCGGCAACGCTGGCAGCAGAGTTTGACCAGCTCGAAGCCCGCCCCGGGGGGCAGCCCGTCACGGTTGAGGAAATCCTCGGTGCACTCACCGGCAGTGCGGTGCGCATGCCCCAGCGCAATGAACGCGGTATCTCGATTTTCATGCGCCTGCTGGGGCTGGCCTACACCCAGTCCCAGGGCCACCTGCGGGAATACCTCGAGGAGGAATACCGGGATATCTTCCGGCGTTTCATGGCGCTGCTCAGGCAGGCCACCCCCGAGCTGTCATCCGTTGACCGCTACTGGCGCATCCAGTTCATGCTGGGGGCCACCGCCTTTACCATGTCCTCCAGCGACGCCCTCAGGGACATCCTGCAGACCAAGACCGGGGTGGAAACGCCGATCCAGGAGATCGCCGCCCGCCTGATACCCTTCCTGGCCGCCGGCATGCAGGCGAGCGACCGGATGCTGGCGCCACGTTCTGAGGCGAGCACGGTCTAGTGTGCCGTGCGGCCAATTCGCTGACCTACTGCGTGACGCTGGGGCCTCTGGCCAAGGCGCCAGCGCGCCGGTGTGGTGGTTCGCACCTACGCTGCCCTATGGCACGCCGCAAAGCCAGAACGTAGGTTAGCGAATTAGCCAAACGGGGTGCCGGCGGCTATTGCCTCGTTAAGGCTGGTCGGCTAGCCTTGGCTCCCTGAACGTTCTAGACAGGAGTCCAGGTTTGCCTGATCAGCCGCATGTCCCTGACCCGGGTTCCCGGGTCGTCATTGATCTTGAGCACCAGACCCTCGACTGGTTCGGCTCCAGCGGCGAGCATCAGCACTGGCCCGTATCTACCGCCCTCAATGGCCCTGGCGAGGCCAACCACTCCGGTTGCACCCCCCGGGGCAGGCACTATGTGCGGGCGCTGGTGGGCCACGGCCAGCCCGCGGGAACGGTGTTTGTCGCCCGTCGTCCCACCGGTGAGATCTGGTCACCGGCGCTTGCCCGCCGGTACCCTGGCCGGGACTGGATTCTCAGCCGCATCATCTGGCTGTGCGGTCTCGAGAAGGGTGTGAACCGCGGCCCGGGGGTCGATACCTTCCGCCGCTTTATCTACATTCACGGTACACCAGACACCGAACCCATGGGTGAACCCCTTTCCCATGGCTGCATCCGCATGCGCAATGAGGATGTTATCGCGCTGTTTGACAGGCTGGCTTTCGGTGTGCGGGTTACCCTGAAGTCCG
>JBMCIH010000171.1:0-5489 GCA_048617055.1 Marinobacter sp.
CGCCGGTGCCTTTACCTCCACCGGCAGCCTGCACGGCGGCCAGGAGTCGACCCTGCTGACCATGATGATGCCCCTGCTTCACCATGGCATGGTGCTCTGTGGCGTGCCCTATACGGAGAAAGCCCTCTCCGAAACCCGCAGCGGCGGCACCCCCTACGGCCCGTCACACTGGGGCGGCACCGATGCCGGCAATCCGGTCAGCGACCATGAAAAGGCCATCTGCCAGAGCTTTGGCGAACGCCTGGCCACCCTGGCCCTGAAGCTGGCCGACTGACTACCGGAACCCTCTACCCTTGAGCCTGTCAGGAACTTCCATGCTGTACTCTGAAAAAGCCAGAACCACCCGCGCCATCACCGCTACACTCTATACGCTGCTACTGGTCATGCTGGTACTGACGACCTTCTGGCCAGTACAGGAGGAAGGTGTGTCCGTCGCCCTCATGCTGTCAGTGAAGCTGGTGCCCCTGCTGCCCTTTGCCTGGGTGGTGTTCCGGGGCCACAATCGCGGCTACATCTGGCTGAGTTTCGTGGTGATCTTCTACTTCACCCAGGCCGTGATATCCGCCTGGCTGAGCGAGGGGGCGCCGGTGCCCATGTTTATGGCCCTGCTCACCTTCTCGCTGTTTACCGTGGCCATGGTTCACCTCAAGGTGAACCGGCCCTGACCGGACACCGGAGGCATTCAATGGTGCAAACCCAGGCCCGTAAGACCCGCCCGGACCACACCCTCACCCTGAGGGAACTGTGCAATGCCCTGGCGGACACTGGCGAGATCAGCCGCGAGGACGCCGAACGGGTGCTGGCGGCCAACCTGGGCGCGGATTCCCGCACCCGGCACCCGCTGGAGGTGATCGCCATCGCCGGCCTGACCAGCCTGCGGGACCAGCGCACCCTGGACCTGGAGCGGCTGACCCGCTGGCTGGCGGAATGGTCCGGCCAGCCCTATTACCACATCGACCCCCTGAAGATCGACGCGCCGGCCATTGCCCGGGCCATGTCCTATGCCTTTGCCCAGCGCCATCACATCCTGGCGGTGGAGGTGACCGACCAGGAAGCGGTGATCGCCAGCGCCGAGCCTTTCAAGAGCGACTGGGAAGCCAACCTGCGCCACGTGCTGCAACGCCCGCTCAGGCGGGTGGTGGCCAATCCCGAGGCCATCCGCCGCTACACGGTGGAGTTCTACCAGCTGGCCAGCTGCGTCAGCAAGGCCGGCGGCCAGCAGGGGCGCGCGGGCAACCTGCACAACTTCGAGCAACTGCTGGACCTGGGCCAGGGCACCAGCCACGATGCCAACGACCAGCACGTGGTGAAGATTGTCGACTGGCTGCTGCAGTACGCCTTCGAGCAGCGGGCCAGCGACATCCATATCGAACCCCGACGGGAAGTCACCCGGGTGCGCTTCCGCATCGACGGTGTGCTGCACAATGTGTACGAGTTTCCGGAGCAGGTGGGGGTGGCCGTTACCAGCCGCCTGAAGATTCTCGGCCGTCTCAATGTGGCGGAAAAGCGGCGACCCCAGGATGGCCGCATCAAGACCCGCAAGCCGGACAACAGCGAGGTGGAACTGCGCCTGGCCACCATGCCCACCGCCTTCGGCGAGAAGATGGTGCTGCGGATCTTCGACCCGGAAGTGCTGCTCAAGACCTTCGAGCAACTGGGCTTCTCGGATGAGGACCAGGCACGCTGGCACACCATGACCAGCCGCCCCCATGGCATTGTGCTGGTTACCGGCCCCACGGGCTCCGGCAAGACCACTACCCTCTACTCCACCCTGAAGAGCCTGGCGTCACCGGACCTGAACATCTGCACCATCGAAGACCCCATCGAGATGGTGGAGCCGGCCTTCAACCAGATGCAGGTGCAGCACAACATCGACCTGAGCTTCGCCTCCGGCGTGCGGGCGCTGCTGCGGCAGGACCCGGACATTATCATGATCGGCGAGATCCGCGATCTGGAAACCGCCGAAATGGCCGTGCAGGCCGCCCTCACCGGTCACCTGGTACTGTCCACCTTGCACACTAACGACGCTCCCAGCGCTTTTACCCGGCTGCTGGAACTGGGCATTCCGCCCTACCTGATCCGCGCCACGGTCATCGGCGCCATGGCCCAGCGCCTGGTGCGCCTGCTGTGCCCCCACTGCAAGAAACCCACAGAGGTGGAGGAAGAGGCCTGGACTACCCTTACCCGGCCCTGGAAAGCCCCCATGCCCAAACGGGTCTACCAGCCGGCAGGCTGCCTGGAATGCCGGGATACCGGCTACCTGGGCCGCGCCGGCGTCTACGAGATCCTCGGCCTGTCCCGCACCATCGCCGGCCAGATCAACGACCGCTGCGAGCTGGAACAGCTGCGCCTCGACGCCTACAAGGATGGCATGAAGTCCCTGCGGCTAAGCGGCGCCCAGAAGGTGGCCGCAGGCCTCACCACCGTAGAGGAAGTGCTGCGGGTGACGCCGGAGAGTCAGCGCTGACGAGACTGATCAGAAACCATCAGCAGAACCGGGCCGTCAGGCGCAATATCCACACCCTGGGCCCCGGGCCTTAACCCGCACTGCTCCAGCTGCTTCTGCCATAGTCCGATATGCCGCTGCTGACTGGCGTCCAGCTCTGCCCACAGGGACTCGCCGTCCAGCCTGAGGTATCGGTCATACCAGCCCTGGAAGGCCTGTGGCATCACGGCTTCCTGCTGGGCCGCCAGTTCGGACAGTGGCCGGATAAGGTTGTCACGGGCCCGGCGGACCCGGGCCAGGTAGGGCTGGACCCGTTCGATGAACACGCTGAAGAACATGCCCTGGACAATGTCCGACTGGTTGTTGGGTTTGCCACCGAGGCACAGGGGGCGGCCTTCAAGCCGGGCCTCGATCACCTCGCTGGCGTCGTCCAGCCGGGTGATGAGCATGCGGGCAGTGAGAATCAGCTGGCCCGGGGCATCGTGGGCCTGCCATTGCTGGTGGATCTCCCCCAGGTCATCCAGGCGGACGTCTGTATCGCCTTCCAGCAGGGGCGCAACCAGGGCGTTCAGCCGGGCCAGGTCGGCCGACAGGTTCTGAATGCCGGGCTCCGGTTCCAGCGGCAACAGGCCCTCTGAACGGGTAAACAGCCCCTCCACTTCCTCCACCCCCCAGGTGGCGTTCCACACGGCGACGGGCAGCGACTCGCGCTTGCTCAGGATCGCCTCGGCCACGTCTTCGCGCAGCTCCTCGTCATCGATATCCGGCAGGCAGTCCCCGGCGGTTTCGATGAACCGCAGCTCATAGCGCAGGCGGTTGGCTGGCTGCATCACCCGGCCCAGGATGGACGCCCGCTCCCCCGCCACCACCTGCAGTTCGCAGCCGAACAGGGACAGGAAATCGAGAATGCCCAGTTCGACGGCGGGCATTTGCAGCACCCGCTCCCGGCGCCGGGGCAGCGGGTCGGTGGCGGGCACAGGGGTCAGTTCGAAGGGCTGGTCGAGCACCCGGGCAGTGCGCTCCACATACTCGTCCATCATGGATTCCGGCGCGCTGAAGGGGTTGCACCCGGCCAGCGCACCGGTCAGGGCAAGGGCCGCCGGCAGCCCCCTAGCGGTGTTGCAGCAGCGCATCAACCTCACGGAAATCCCGGGCCACCGGGCGCTTGTGGCTGTCCGGCAGTTCCCCGTCCCGTACCAGCCAGCAGGTGTGCAGGCCTGCCGCCTCGGCGGCTTCCAGCTCGGCTTCCACATCGGACAGGAAGAGCACGGTTTCCGGCTCCACCCCCAGCTGGTCGACAATGTTGCGGTAGGAGGCAGCGTCCTTCTTGCCCCCCACGTTGGTGTCAAAGTAACCGCTGAAGAAGGGTGTCAGGTCGCCTTCGCTGGAGAAGCCGAAGATCAGCTTCTGGGCCTTTACCGAGCCGGAGGAATACACGTACAGGCGCAGCCCCCGGTCATGCCAGAAGCGCAGGTACTCGGCGGCGTCCGGGTAGACATGGCCGTCGAAGGCGCCCTGCTGGTAGCCCTGCTCCCAGAGCATGCCCTGCAGGGTCTTGAGAGCGGTTTCCTTGCGGTCTTCGTCGATCCACTGCTCCAGCGTGCGGATCAGGGCCTCGGCATCCTTCCGGTCACAGCCGGCTTTTTCCGCAACGGTATCCAGTTGCTCCGCCACTGCCAGGTCCTCGTGCTGCCAGTCGCGGACGAACTCTCCCATGTGGGCCCGGGCATAGGGAAACAGCACCTCATGCACAAAGGCGATGGAGCTGGTGGTGCCTTCGATGTCGGTCACGATCACGCGAATCATCATGCCGCTCCGGCAAGCTGTTCGTAACGGGGCAGGCGGCTGGCAATGTCCTCTCCGGTAAACTGCGCCACCCAGCCTTCCGGGTTGGTGAACAGGCGGATGCAGGTGAAGTCCGGTTCCGGCCCCATATCGAACCAGTGGGGCGTGCCCGCCGGCACACTGATCAGGTCACACTGCCGGCAAAGCACCGCATACACATGCTCATCCAGATGAAGGTAGAACAGCCCCTGGCCGCGGACAAAGAAGCGCACCTCGTCTTCACTGTGCCGGTGCTCGTCCAGGAACTTGCGGCGAAAGGCATCCTTGTCGGGATGGTCAGCGCTGAGGCTGATGACATCGGCGGTGGCGAACCCGCTCTCCTGCTTCAGGTGGGCTACCTCATCGGCGTAGGTTTCCAGGATATCCTCACCGGTGGCATCCGCCGGCAGGGCGCGGGTTGGCCAGCGCTCGTAGCGTATGCCCTGCGCCTTCAGCAGCTGGGCAATCACCGCCGGGTCGTCCACTACCTGCTCCGGGGTGTCGGGTCGGTCCTGGTGGAAAATGCTCAAGGTCGTCATGGGCGCACCCTCATGGTTTCAAGTTCGCATTCAAGAAGAAATTCAAAGGCTTCCACATGGCGCAGGCATTCAGCCATATCGCGGCCCCAGGTGTACAGGCCGTGGCCCCTGATCAGGTAGCCCGGCGCCTGCGGGTTCTGCGCCAGCCACCGCCGGGTGTCCGTGGCCAGAGCGGCAATGTCCTGGGTATTGGCGAATACCGGCACCCTCACCTGCCCCTCATGGGTATCCACGCCGGCAAAGGCCTTCTGCAACTCGTAGTCTTCCAGTACCAGCTCGTCTCCCGGGGCCAGCAGCCGGCTCAGCACGGTTGCCTTCACCGAGTGGGTGTGCAGCACGGCGCCAATGTCCGGCCGGTCCCGATAGATCACGGTGTGCAGCAGGGTTTCCGCCGAGGGACGTGCCCCGCTCTGCACCGGGTGCCCCTCCAGGTCAACCACCATCACATCCGCCTGTGTCAGGCGGCCCTTGTGCCGGCCGGAGACGGTAATGGCGACATGCCCCTCGTCGATACGCCGGGAGTAGTTGCTGCTGGTGGCCGGTGACCAGCCATTGCCGTACAGGAACCGGCCGGCCTCACAGATCTCCCGGGCCGCCTGGCTGTAGACAGTAAGGTCAAAACCGTTCACTGGATTACCGGCCGGCCTTCACGGTCGTGCCAGATCTTGCGGTCGCCGGTG
>JBMCIH010000172.1:0-5486 GCA_048617055.1 Marinobacter sp.
CCAAGGTGATGCGGGACATGAAGTTCTTTTCCATCGAGAACGATGACCAGGAGGACGTCTACCGGGTGACCGCCATCCACGACGACCCCGGCTACCGGCCCCTGCGGGAAAAGCTCGCCCGCCAGTACAACCTCAGCTACCGGGAGCCCAACATCCAGGTATGGAATGTGGACGTGCGGGGAGACCGCTCGCTGACCCTCAGGCACATTCCGGTGGACCGGGTGCCGCTGGGGGACGACGCCAGCGAGGTGCTCAAGCATGTCCACAGGCTGTGGGGGTTCGACGTACACCTGCAGAGCGTGGACGACGGCACTGTGGTGGAGCAGTATCACTGTCCGCCCCGGGACCTGGTTGACGATTAGCAAGGTACCCGGCCGCTGTCAGTCCACTTTCGCCGGGATGACGGTGCCGTGCTCCCTGAGCCGTGTGACGAAACCGGCAGCGGACGAGGGCCGGTTGAAACAGAAGCCCCGGGATTAACCCGACTTCATCGTGAACGGGTGAGCTCACCGGTGGTATTACCGGAACTCAGCGAGACCAGCTGCAACGCTCTGGCCCGCGGGCTGCCCGAACACTGACCAGGTATTCTTGCCGTTTTCCTTGGCGACATACATGGCGAGATCCGCTGCCTTCATCAGGTCCTGCTGATGAAGGCCATGGTCCGGGTAGAGGCTGATGCCGATACTGAAGCTGACCCGGAAGCTCCGGTTGCCTATCTCGAGCGGCTCCCGGGCGGCCTGCAGCAACTTCTCCGCCACCCGGACGGCATGGGCCTGCCGCTCGATGTTCTGGGCCAGCACGACAAACTCATCGCCGCCCAGCCGGGCGAGCACGTCATGGCTGCGCAGAACGCCCCGCAACCGGCTGGCCACCTGTTCCAGAACCCGGTCACCGATATCGTGGCCCCAGGTGTCGTTGATCTTCTTGAAGTGGTCCAGGTCGATGAACATGATGGCGGGTTTGTGGCCGGTGCGGTCCACCGACGCAATCGTCTGTTCCAGCAGCTCCGCCAGCAGGTTGCGGTTGGGCAGGCCGGTGAGGCTGCAGTGGGTGGCCAGGTAGTGCGCACGCTCTTCGGCCTGACGGCGTTCCTCCTCCCGCTCGAAGGTCTGCAGCGCATAAGAGAGATTGTCCGCCATTCGCACCAGCAGGCCGATAATCTCCTCATCGAAGGCGCGGCGCTCTCTCGAGCACAGATACAGTGTGCCAATGGCACTGCCTGCCCTGAGAATGGGCACAGCGGCAGCAGATTTGACACGGGTCCGGCTCCGCACCAGGTCGTGCCAGTGACGGGTTCGCGGGTCCTTCAGAAAGTCTTCGGTCACCTGGGGCTTGCCACTGCGGAAGGCACGACCGTTAAGTCCCTGCCCCTCCGGACAATCCGGGGCCGTGGAGATCACCATTTCCACCATGGCTTCACGGCCGAAGCCTGCCATGGCCCTGGTTTCCAGCAGCCCGGAACCGGGGCGTGGCATCAGCACCGCCGCTGTGGTCATGCCGCCACTGGCAATGGCGGCATCACACACCGACTTGAACAGTTCGTCAGGGGATGAACTACGGATGATCGCCTCGTTGGTGGCACTCAGCGCGGCATAGATCTTCTTGGCCCGGATGGCGGCGTGCTCGGCCAGCACCCGGCGGGTCACCTCACGGGAGACAATCAGCACCAGTTCCCTTCCCTGCACCACCTTGTACCGGAAATGGGATTCCCACCACCCGCGACGGTCCTGTTCCTTGCTGGCCATCAGCCGTGGCTCATCCACATAACCGGCTCCTGCCGATACTTTGGCCAGCCGGTGCAGCCGCCGGATCTGCCTGCGGGACTGCCCGGTCAGCTGGGATGCTTCCAGGGACAGCAATTCCTTGCGGCTGTAGCCGGTCATGGTGCAGGTGGTCTGGTTGATATAAAGGTACTGGTGGGTCTGGTAGTCACAGACCAGAACACAATCCGGCGACGAATCCAGGAACTCCCGCACATTGCTCAGGAGGGCCTCACCAAAATTATTCTCCGCCATCCGCGTCTCCAGCCGGGCCTGTTATTGTCCTGTCAATCCGCGCCCGCTCCCCAAGATTAGCCTTTTTATGTGACGAGTAAAACGACAGCTCCCCGTTTTGACACTCGTTAACACTCTCATTGATGCACGAAAGCGCATCCTTTCCGCCAGAATGCCCGGGCTCCGTTATCAATGCGAAGGATTTTCGTTATCATTGTTCCATTACGACTCCTCTTTCAGAGGCGATGGTATGGCACCGGACTCAAGATATGCCCAGGCAAGAATCGAACAGACTCTGAGGTATATCCACGACCATCTTGACCAGCCGCTCACTGTCTCCGCCCTGGCCAGCCTGGGGGGCTGGTCACGGTGGCAGTTCCAGCGGGTATTCGCCGCCCAGACCGGCTCCTCGGTGGCGCATTATATCCGGGAGCTCCGGCTCAGCAGGGCGGCGGAGTTGCTGCTCAGGACCAACGAACGGCAGCTGGACATCGCCCTGGCCTGTGGTTTTGAGTCCGACATCAGTTTCAGCCGCAGTTTCCGGCAGTATTTCGGTTGCGCGCCGGGCCAGTACCGCCGGCGTGGCCAACGGCGACACCTGAGCGCCCCCTTGCCGGTGGCACCGCAACCGGGACCACCGCCGCCCGGCAACCCCTGCCGCACCCGGATCCGGGTGGAGTCCCGCCCTGAGTTCGAGGTTGTGGGCATGCACTGCGACATTCACGGCCTCTATTCCCCCACACCGGACTTCTCCCGGCGGGTGCCGGACCTGTGGCGCCATCTGATCAACAGCCACACGCTGCCAGCAAATGCGCCGCGCCTGGGGGTGATGGATGTCTCCAGCGCCGCCGGCGATCACCGTTTCCCTTACTGGGCGGGGGTGGCGGCGGAACACTGGCCGGACCCGCCCGGCCTGCCCAGGTTGACGGTGCCGGCCCAGGAATATGCGGTCATCCCCTACCAGGGCCCGGCAGCCGATGTGGACCGGGTGCTGACCTGGTTCCTGGAACACTGGCTGCCTGCCTCCGGCTACCGGGGGTGCTATGGCTTCGACCTGGAAATCTATTCTCCCGGGGTGTCGTACCTCGGTCACTCTGCCATTGCCCTGGAGTACTGGGTGCCTGTCCGGCCGGCAACAGATGCCCGTGCGCCCATGCACCAAATGGTTAAGTGAACGCCTGTTAATCAAAATATAATGCGAATGATTATCATGAATCGCGCACCGGTTGCGCGCCCCCGTTTTCATCGCCAATACAGGTAATGTTCATGCCCTCAATGACATTCTCTCAACGCTCTCTGCTGTCGCTGGCCGTTGCCGGCGTCATGACGCCTGCCGGTGTCACGCTGGCCCAGGACAACGGGACCACCACCGAGCTGTCACCATTGACGGTCTACAGCGACACCTACCGGAACACCGCCACCAAGACCGCACTGGAACCGGAGGAAACGCCCCAGAGCATCAGCGTGCTGGACCGCGAGGCACTGGAAATGCGGGACGCGGACTCTGTGTCGAAAGCCCTGCGCTATGCGCCCGGTGTGAATACCCAGTTACGGGGCGGCGCTGTCGGGCGCCTGGATCTGTTCACAATACGGGGGTTCGAGAATCTCCATAACTATTATGACGGGCTGCCCCTCCTGTACCTGGATGGCTGGAACCTGCAGGCGCAGGTGGACCTGAGAGCCGTGGAACAGGTGGAGGTTTTCCGGGGCCCCACATCTACCCTGTACGGCGCCATGCCGCCCGGCGGCATGGTGAACCTGATCGCCAAACAGCCCTCCGAAGAGCGCTATAACCGGGTTGAGGTTGCCACCGGCTCCCATAACCTGAAGGAAGCCAATTTCGAATCCCGGGGCCGGCTGGGCAACTCGGACCTGACCTACAGCCTGGTTGCCCTGGCACGGGACAAGGACTCCCAGGCTGATACTGCGGAAGAAGAGCGCCAGATGATCGCGCCATCAGTCAACTGGCAGGTCACCGACGATACCCTGGTCAACTTCAACCTCTATTACCAGAATGATCCGAAACAGGGTATCTATACGACCCTGCCGGCCTCAGGCCTGTTCCTGGACAACCCCCACGGCAGAATTGACGAAGACACCTTCTCCGGTGACGAAAACTGGAACACGGCGGACCGTGAGGTGTTGATGGCCGGCTACAAGATCAACCACACCATCAACGACAACTGGACTTTCCTGCAGAACTTCCGCTACACCGATGGGGACTACCTGCAGCGCAATACCTACATGCCGCCAGGGGGGCTGGAGAGTGATCAGCGCACGATGAACAGAGCGGCCTATCAGACTGACGAGTCAGCCCATTCCTGGGCGGTCGACAACCAGCTGACCGGTATGGTCCGCACCGGGGCCGTTGAGCACAACCTGCTGGCGGGTTTCGATTACCAGAAGATGGCAGGTACCGTGCAGTACGGCGAGGCGGCAGCGCCGTCCATCGATCTATTCCGTCCGGACAACAACCAGATCGACCGCGACGCGCTGACGCTCACGCCTTACGGTGACTATGACATTGACCGGGAACAGGTGGGCCTCTACCTGCAGGACCAGGCCCGTATTGGCGACTGGCTCCTGATGGCAGGACTGCGCTGGGATGATTTCTCCGGCCAGTCCCGGGAATCCATCTATCAGTCCGACGATAAATGGGAGGACACGAATGTCTCCACCCGCGCCGGTGTCATGTACGAGTTCAGCAATGGCATCTCACCTTACATCAACTATGCGGAAAGCTATGAACCCATTCTGGACACGGACATGTTCGGCGAGCCGTTCAAGATTTCCACAGCAGAACAGTATGAGGCGGGCATCAAGTTCCGCTCTCAATCAGGCGTGACAGCGCTGGACGCTGCGGCATTCCGTATCGACAAGGAAAACGTGCCCACACGGGCTCCGAACGCCGGTCCGTATGACCAGATTCAGGTGGGCGAAGTGCGGTCGCAAGGGTTTGAACTCGAGGCCAGCACCCAGCCAATCGACAACCTGCTGTTGAGTATGGCCTATACCTATCAGGATGTTGAAACCTCAAAAGCGCCTACCGAAATCGAAGGCAACAGTGTCGTCTGGGCACCGGAGCAGCTGGTTTCCGCCTGGGCCGACTATGGCTTCTATGAAGGCCCGCTCCGTGGGCTGACCTCCGGCATCGGTGTCCGCTACATTGGTGAAGCCGCCCTTAGCAGCACCGGCAACGAGAAGGTCCCCGACGCCACCCTGTTCGACCTCGCCCTGAGCTACGACCTGGGACAGCTCGACCGGTCCATGGACGGCGCGGAACTGGGCCTGTCGGTCAACAACTTCTTAGATGAGCGTTACTACAGCTGTTACGACGAGGAAAACTGCTGGTTCGGCGAGGAAAGAACCGTGGAGGCCAGCCTCTCCTACGAGTTCTGAGGCCACTCCCCTGTAACAGAAAAACCCGCCGGACCGGCGGGTTTTTCTTTGCCTCAACGAAAGTCCGGCAGGTTACTGCCGAGGGCCGGCTTA
>JBMCIH010000173.1:0-5479 GCA_048617055.1 Marinobacter sp.
GCCGTGCCTGGGCCATGGCGAAGCCCTCACCGGGCCTGCCCAGCAGGTTCTCCGCCGGCACCCGCACGTTGCGGAAGGCAATCTCGCAATGCCCTTCCGGTGAGTGATGCTGCATGATCGGGATGTTGCGGACAACCTCCAGCCCGGGAGCGTCCATAGGCACGATCACCATGGAGTGCTGGTGGTGGCGGCTGTCGTCCGGGCCGTCATCGCACCGGCCCAGTACGATGGCAAAACGGCAGTGGGGGTGGTTGGCGCCGGTGATAAACCATTTGCGGCCATCCACCACATAGTCGTCGCCGTCCCGGCGGATGGTGGTGCTGATGTTGGTGGCATCGGAGGAGGCGGTGTCCGGCTCGCTCATGGCGAAGCAGGAGCGGATGCTGCCGTCGAGCTGGGGTTTGAGCCAGGTCTCATACTGCCTTTCAGTGGCGAAACGGTGCAGCAGCTCCATATTGCCGGTGTCCGGCGCACTGCAGTTGAAGACCTCCGCGGCCCAGGGCAGCCGGCCCATGATCTCCGCCAGCGGCGCATAGTCCAGGTTGCTCATGGCTGTGCCCGGCTCGTGCTCCTTCAGCTCCGGCAGAAACAGGTTCCACAGTCCGTCCTGCCTGGCCTGGGCCTTCAGTGGTTCTACAATCTCCAGGGGATAGCGCCCGGCTTCCGCGATGTTCAGCCAGTCGCTGTTACGGGGCAGTACGTGCTTTTTCATGAAGCGCCGCATCAGATCCTGGACCTGATGAGCATCTTCCGAATAGTCGAAATCCATGTCGGACCTTGAGTCTGGTGAGAGGACTGTCGCCAGCCTATTGCAACCGGGCTGGCAGGGCGTTGATGCACATCAATAGCGACTGACGGGCTGCCTCAGGGGTTGGGTATGGCTTCCGCCTCCAGTTCCTTCCAGGCGGCGTAACGGTGCAGATCGGACTCCACCAGTTTCAGGCACAGGGCCACCACACCCGCGTCGTCCAGCAGCCCGAACCCGATGATGAAATCCGGTATCAGGTCCAGCGGGTTGAGCACATAGAACAGGGCGCCGGCAATGGCGGCGACGCTTTTCCAGGGGATCTGCCGGTAGCGGCCGTTCCAGTAGTCCCGCAGGAGCGAGAACATCAGGCGTACATTGGTGGAGAACCGGCTGAGTGTGCTGCCGCTGTGAACCTTGGCTTCAATCTTCTGCTGCCGTTCCAGCAGCGCTTCAATGTCCTGTTGCTGTACCTTGCTGCTTTCTCTGTCCAGCTCCCTGCGGGCACGTTTCGGGCTGATGGAGGCCATGGCTTCCCCTTAGGCTGCAATATGGATCGGCAGCCTTCGGCCGGTTGCTGCCCCAGGATAGTGGCAAACTGACCGAAGGCCTGCTGGAAGTCTAGCACTGCTGTCAGGGGGCAGGGTATGCGCGGTCAGTGACGTGACCCAAGCAGGTAGCTCACAGGGTGAATCACCAGCAGGACAAAGACTGCCAGGCCTACGATGGCGCCGGTCATGGCCACCCAGTCAAATGCGGTGGCCACATATTCGAGCCGGGAATTGGTAAAGGCCGGAATCCAGGCCAGACCGGAAAGTCCGGCCACTGCCGCCACGACATGGGCGACCAGGCTTCTGTGCCGGCTGTAGCGGCAGCCCCCCATTCTGGCCAGGAGTTGTGCCGCAATCAGTACCGCCACGGCAACCACAACAAGCCAGAGATAGGGGGCAATGGCGTACTGCAGAATGGTGAGAACGCTGGTGATGGTCATGGTGTCACTCCTCAGGCCTGGCCTTCCAGAACGGCGTAGTAAGCCGGTTGCAGCATCTTGTCCTTGAAGGTCCAGGTCACCCAGGACTCCTCTTGCGGATCAATGAACGGAAACGAGGGCAGAAACTCCATGTCGTAGCCGAACTCCACCAGCATGGCTTTACCGATGCCGGTGATCAGCGGGCAGGAGGTGTAACCGGTATGTCGGCCGGAAAGGGACTTGTCCTGCATGGCTGCAAGCAGGTTTTCGGTGACAAGGGGTGCCTGGGCCTTGACGCTGGCGGCGGTCTTGTTGATGGGCGCACTGATGACATCACCGATACCGAAGACTTCCGGATAACGGTTGTGCTGAAGAGTGTACTGGTCCACATCCAGCCAGTCGCCGGCAAAGCTGCCTTCCCGGGTAACCAGGTCGCTGTTGCGCAAGGCATCCGGTGCGCTCATGGGCGGTACCACATGGATGAAGTCATACTCGCGGGTGACGGTGGTGCCGTCCTGCCGGGTAAACGTCGCCTGCTGATCCTCGGGACTGATGGCCGTCAGGGTATGGAAGTGGTGGCGGCCGACGCCCTGCTCGTCGAAGCGTTGCTTGACGAAATCGTTGACCCAGGGCTGGCTGAACAGCCCGCCGCCGGGCGCGTAAAAGTCTACGTCAAAGCGATCCCGCTGGCCCGAGGCTTCCAGCCGGGACAGGGTGGTGAAGGTCATTTTCAGGGGCGCGCCGGCGCACTTCACCGGTGTCGGGGAATGGGTGAAGATGCCTTGCCCGCTGCCCCTTTGCACCCACTGGTCAATCAGGTCCCGGGTACGGGTGGCGCCTTCCAGGCTGGCGTAAACGCTGCCAATGCCATGCTGTCCCACCAGGTCTGCTGACATGCCCTCGATCTGCCCGTAGTTGAGCTGGATACCGGTGGCCACCACCAGGTAGTCATAGTTCAGGGTGTCACCGTTCTCCAGGGTGACACTGCGGTTGTCCGGGTCAAACTCTGTGGCACTGCTGCGGATCCAGTCCACCTCGGGGGGCATGAACTGGCTGTTGGGACGCGTGGTTTTGTCAGGTGCCCAGACGCCGGACGCCACCAGTGTCCAGCCCGGCTGGTAATGGTGGGTTTCACGGGCATCCACCACCGTGATCCTGCCACCGCGAAGCTGTCGCGACAGGCGGTTGGCAATGGCCATGCCGCCGGCGCCCGCGCCAATGATGACCACGTGAGCACGGGTGTCGATGGTCTGGCCGTGAAGGCCGGTGGAAGTGAGCAGGGCAGCGGTGCCTGCCCCCGCGCTGAGCTTGAGGAAGCGGCGCCGGGTAAGGTCCAGGGGTAACGTCCGGGACATGGGTGGTCCTCCAGTGCGGAATATTCTCTTGTAATTTATAGTTATATGCTTATCCCTTACGATATTAGCGCTATGGCGATATCAAGTACATAGTTTTGGTCTGCTGTGCGACATTTTGCCGCGGGTCACGGTTTGCGGGATTGTCACCCCCTGATCTCATCTTTGCCGGCGGGTACTGGTATGATGAGCGTTCGGAGCCAGTGCCTGAAAGGCCGCAGACAGAAGAGGGATGGGTAATATGAAAGGAATAAAAACCGCTCGCCTGGCCATGACTTTCGGTTGCCTGCTGATGCTGGCGGCCTGCGCGTCGGGCCCGCAGTCACAAAAGTCGCAGCAACCGGAGCAGGGGCGCGCGATTCCCACGGCACCGCTGACCAATACCTACTGGAAGCTGAAGGCACTCAAGGGCGAGGAAGTGGATGTGCCAAGGGGCGAGGAGGGGGAACCTCACCTGATCTTCCGGGACGATGGCAAGGTGAACGGCTTCAGTGGCTGCAACCGTTTCGTGGGTGAGTACACGGTCAATAACGCCAACCTGCTGTTCGATTCCATGGCCAGTACCCGCATGGACTGTCCGCAAGACAGCTACGAAACGGTGCTGTACGACGTGTTCTCGGATACCGCCGGCGTCTTTCTGGAAGGCAAGGTGCTCAAGCTGCTGGACGAAGAGGGTCAGGAACTGGCCCGCTTCGAGGCGGTGGCCCTGCCCTGACAGCCGGTGCGCCGGGGAGCCGTGCTCCCCGGCGATCAGCCCGGTAGCAGGGCGACGGGGTATAGTTCCTGGTGGAGTACTCGTCTGCATCGGGCTTGCTGACGGTGCCCACCTCCAGCCGGTAGTCCACAAAGGACTGGGCAGAGTCCAGGAAGGTATCCTCGGCCCGGCCGTTCTCCGACACTTCCCCGAAGGTCACGTAGCCGTCGCGGCCTTCCGCCGTGAAGCTGTTGCTCACCACGGTCAGCTGGGTGTCGTCAGCCAGGGGAGTCCAGCCGCCCTCGTTGCGGGGGCGGTATTCGATGTCGTACACCCGGTCGCCCGCTGGCCGGTTCATGTCCACATACCAGCGCAGGCCTGCTGCATAGGGGTAGGCGCCCGTTGAATCGCTGTGGGCGTAGTCCACCGCTTCGTTGAGTACATGCTGAATCTCGGCGCCGGTCATGTCGAGGTTGGTCAGGGTATTGCCAAAGGGCAGCAGTGTGTAGGCGTCACCGGTGGTTGTATCACCGGCGGAGATGTCGGTGCGCACGCCACCACCGTTCTGGATGGGCACGTCCGCGTCACGGCTCATGTAGAGGAAAGCCGCCGCCACCCCATTGGCAATGTCGCCACCGCGGCCGGGATCCTCGCCGCTGCAGCTGTCGTCGCCATAGGGCTGCCCGGCCGCCTCGCGCCCGGCGATCATGGCCGCCACCCGCGGAAAGCCTCCCAGGGCGAAGGTGGTTTCGCCACCGCCGATGTCCAGGGTCTGGGTCGTGGCCTCCAGGTGGGTTATTGGCCTCCGCGAGACCTGATAATCAGGGTGCTACAGCTCTATGACGATGGGATGAGAGATCCGTGAACGGATTGCGACCGGACGCCTACCAGCGGGCCTTGTCCCACATTTCCGGGTTGGCCCAGTATTTCGGGTTGTTCCAGTCGCGCTTGTGGTTATAGGTGTCAATGTTGTAGGTGTAGAGGGTGTAGCCGTCGTTGCTTGCCTGGCGGACGAAGCCCAGGGCGATGAAATTGTTGAAGGTCCAGTCGCTGGCATTGCTGACCAGCACCGCAATCTGGAGATTGCCGAGGTTACGCAGCTGGCCGAGCAATACACTGCCGGCGGCTGGCGCCAGGGTCTCCAGGGTATCGGTGATCAAGGCCAGGTCATGAGGCCGGGCACTGGCGCCGGTCAGCTCCCTGCCGTCCGTCTCAAGCTGGTCGATGGTCACGTCCGGATGCGAACCCTGCCAGCGCCGGGCCGCCGCCATGGCGGGGGTGCCGGCGACGATCAGCGAGGCGGGCCTGCAGTCGTCGATCATGGCCTCGAAAAGTGCCTGGGCGTCCATGGGGTCTCCCGGTCGGTTGCTGGAGTCTGTCATGATACGCGTTTTGACGCCGGTCGGTCTGCCGGGGCTGTCTGAACAGAGGAAAGGAGCAGGCGTGAATGTCATAGAGGCCGCTGGCCTTTGCAAATCCTATCGGACCGGTGCCGGCGACGTCCCGGTGTTCGACGGCCTCGAGCTGGTGCTGGAACAGGGCCGGTCGCTGGCTTTGACCGGCCCCTCCGGTTCCGGCAAGAGTACGCTGCTGAATATTCTGTGCGGGCTTGAGGCGTTTCAGCGGGGGCGGCTGGCGGTGCTGGGATACCGGGCCGAGCGCCTGGGTGACGATGACTGGGCCGGGCTCAGGCGTCGCCGCATCGGTGTGGTGTTCCA
>JBMCIH010000174.1:0-5466 GCA_048617055.1 Marinobacter sp.
GGTTGTTCCTGAGACATGGCAGATTCCATTATGTTACAGATTCATCCTGTGTACGTTGGTCCGGCCCGGACTGACCACTCCCCAGACGCCAGCGGTGGAAGCGTTCCAGCCAGGCCAGCAGCCTCCGGGGCGCATGGGCCTGTTTCCACTGTCCGGCGGCGAACTTCGCCGACTCGTTCCAGGTGGGATAGGGGTGGATGGTGCCCAGGATCCGGTTGAGGCCGATACCGTGTTTCATGGCCAGGGTGAACTCCGCCAGGATCTCGCCGCCATGGGTACCCACCACAACCGCGCCCAGGATACGGTCCCTGCCCGGCACCGTAAGCACCTTGATAAAGCCGTGATCCTCGTCTTCGGCAATGGCCCGGTCCAGGTCGTCCAGGCCGTAGCGGGTGACTTCATAGTCGATGCCTCGCTCCCGGGCCTCTGCTTCACTCAGGCCCACCCGGCCCACTTCCGGCGATGTGAACGTGACCCAGGGCAGCACCCGGTAGTCCACCCGGAAGCGGCGGAACTGGCCGAACAGGCCGTTGACCGCCGCGTACCAGGCCTGGTGTGCGGCGGCGTGGGTAAACTGGTAGGGGCCAGCCACGTCGCCACAGGCGAACACGTTAGGGTACCCCACGGACAGGTCTTCTTCCACCGGTACGGTGCCATTCTCCCGGGGTTCGATACCCAGCGCCTCAAGATTGAGCCCCTCAGTATTTCCGGCCCGGCCAACGGCTACCAGCACCCGGTCAAAGGGAATCCGCACCCGTTCACCCCTGTGGTCGCACCAGGCGACACGCTCGCCCTGCTCCAACGTGAACGCCACCGCCCTATGGCCGGTGCGCAGGTCGATCCCCTCCCGCCGGAACTGTGCCTGCACCAGCTCAGCCACCTCGTCGTCTTCCTTCGCCAGAATTCGCTCGCCAGCCTCAATCTGGATCACCTGGCTGCCCAACCGGGCGAAGGCCTGGGACAGCTCGCAGCCGATGGGACCGCCGCCCAGTACCAGCAACCGCTGCGGCTGATCCTGAAGGTTCCACAGGTTCTCCGAGGTCAACGGCGCCATGGCGTCCAGCCCGGGAATCGGTGGCAGAAACGGCTTGCCGCCGGTGGCGATGACAATGCTGCGGGCACTGAGCCTTTCCTGGTGGCCATCCTTGCGGGTGACCACCACTTCCCAGGGGGAAACAAAGGCCGCACTGCCTTCAATGACGTCCACGCCCAGGCTGCGGTAGCGCTCGGGGGAATCATGGGGCTCCACCTTGGCAATGATCTTTTTTACCCGACCCATGATATTGGCGAAATTGCCCGACACCGGCACAGCGTCGAGCCCGTAGCGATCCGCATGGCGCAGGGTATCCGCCGCCTTTGCACTGCGGATCAGCGCCTTGGAGGGCACGCAGCCGGTGTTGAGGCAGTCACCGCCCATACGGTCCCGCTCGATCAGGGCCACCTTCGCCTTTACGGCCGCGCCGATGTAGGCGGAGACCAGCCCGGCCGAGCCGGCTCCGATGACCAGGAGGTTATAGTCAAAGGTTTCGGGTTTGCGAAAGCCCCGGTAGGCCCGGCGCCGGCGGACAAAATCCACCACAAACTTGGCCACCAGCGGGAACAGGCCCAGCAGGGCAAAGGACAGCAACAGGTCCGCCGAGAGGATATCTCCGATGCTGTTGACCTGGCCCAGCTGTGTGCCGGCATTCACATACACAAAAGTGGGCGGCAACATCGTCAGCCAGCTCACCAGAGCGTAGGTGCGCAGCTTCATGGCCGTCAGCCCCATGGCCAGGTTGATCAGGAAAAAGGGAAAAACCGGTACCAGCCGAAGGGTGGCGAGGTAGAAGATGCCGTCCTTCTCGATGCCCTCATCAATGCGGCGGATGGCTCTGGCGTACTTGCGCCTCAGGGTGTCCCGCAACAGGAACCGGGCCACCAGGAACGCCAGTACCGCACCTATGGTGGAAGCCAGCGACACGGTCAGCAGCCCCACCAGGTTCCCCAGAAAGGCACCGCCGGCCAGGGACAGTACCGCAGCCCCGGGCAGCGATAGCGCGGTGGTGACCACATACACCAGCACATACAGCGATACCGCCAGCAGCAGATTATTGCTGATCCACTCACTCAGCCAGTCCCGATGCTGCTTAAGGTTCTCCAGCGACAGCAACTCCGGGCCGCCCAGGAATATGAAGGCCACAACCAGGGCGGCAAGCACCACGAGAACAGTCAGTTTCGGTTTCGACATGGTTCAGAACGTCCAGTGAAAGAAGTGACGGGTACCAGACACCCGGGCAGCGCCCCTGTTACAGGTTAGCGCGTAGGTAACCCAAAAGAATACCGGGGCATACGTAATCTGTTCGGGTACAGGCCACCCCGGACACTGACCGACAAAAAAGGAGGCCGCAGCCTCCTTTATGAACGCCGGATGTGCCATGTTCAGGCCGGGGTTTCAGCTTCCTCCTGGTGCCTGCCGGCATTATGATCCCGCGCCAGCAGGATGTAGAAGGCCGGCAGCACGAAGACGGTGAACAGGGTGCCGATGCCCAGGCCGGCGCTGATGGTCAGGCCGATGGCGAAGCGGCTCTCGGCCCCCGGGCCGACGGCAATCAGCAGCGGTACCATGGCGAAGATCAGCGCCAGGGAGGTCATGATGATCGGCCGCAGCCGGATGGCGGCCGCTTCCAGTACCGCCTCCCGCTTGTCCAGGCCCCGGTCGATCTGCAGCTGATTGGCGAACTCCACGATCAGGATGCCGTTCTTGGCTACTACGCCGATCAGGGTGATCAGCCCCACCTGGGTATAGATATTGACCGTGGCAAAGCCCAGCACGATGAAGGCCATGGCCCCGGCGATGGACAGCGGTACCGACACCAGGATGATCAGCGGGTCACGCCAGCTCTCAAACTGGGCCGCCAGCACCAGGTAGATCACCAGCAATGACAGCACCATGGTAATCATCAGTGCGCTGCCCTCGGTGTCCAGCTGCCGGGTCTGGCCCTTGTAATCGCTGCTGAAATCCTGCGGGAATATCTCGCTGGAGGCCTGCTCGATCCACTCCATGGCATCCCCCATCGCCACGCCGGGCATGACCACGCCCTCTAGGGTCAGGGAGTTGAGCTGGTTGAACTGGGTCCGCTGGGACGGCTCCACGTTATTCTCGAAGCTGACCACGCTGCCCAGGGGCACCAGCGCGCCGGTATCGGCCCGGATGTAGTAGTCATTGAGGGCCTCCTCACTGGCCCGGAAGTCCTGCTCCACCTGGGGAATCACCTGGTAGGAGCGCCCCTCCATACTGAACCGGTTGATGTAGCCCCCCCCGAGCATGCTGGACATGGTCTGGCCGATATCCTGCATCGACAGCCCCAGGTCGGCCACCCGGTCCCTATCCACGCGGACCTGGGTCACCGGCTTATCAAAGTCGATGGACTTCTGGAGGAACATGAAGTTACCGCTCTCCATGGCCTTGCCCTGCAACTCACTGGCCACCTCGTTGAGCTGCTCGTAGTCACCGCCGGAGGTGATCACGAACTGGAACGGCAGCCCATCGGAACCGGGCAGGGCCGGGGGCGCAAACACCGCAGTCTCCAGCCCCGTGACCTTTTTCAGCTCGGCATTGAGCTTTGGCTCTGCCTCAAACTGGGTGATGTCCCGCTCGCTCCAGGGCGCCATCTTGAAGCCGCCGAATACTTCATTGGGGCCGGTAATGCCGAGGATCATGAAGTCCTCCTGGTAGCCATCCACGGTGCTCATGCGCTGCTGCACTTCGGCCCCTTCCTCCTGCAGGTATTCGAGCGTCGAGGTCTGCGGCCCCTTGCCCTGATAAAAGAGGATGCCCTGGTCTTCGGTCGGCGCCAGCTCATTCTGACTCAGCAGGAACATGAAGAAGATGGAGGCAAACACGATCACGGCAAAGAACACCACCACCGACAGGGTCTGCATCAGCGACGCCAGGGCCCGCTTGTACAGGTTGGCCAGACCGTTGAAGGTCCGCTCCACGAAGCTTTCGAACCGGCCCGGGTTGCCATGGGGTTTGAGGATCTTGCCGGACAGCACCGGTGACAGGGTCAGGGCAACAATGCCCGATATCACCACCGTGCCCGCCAGGGTGAAGGCGAACTCGATAAACAGCGACCCGGTCAGCCCGCCCATGAAGCCGATGGGCGCGTACACCGCCACCAGGGTGGTGGTCATGGCGATAATGGGCACGGCCATTTCCCGTGCGCCATTGATGGCCGCATCGAACTTTGACTCCCCCTGCTCGATATGACGGTGGACGTTCTCCACCATGATGATGGCGTCATCCACCACCAGGCCGATGGCCAGCACCATGGACAGCAGGGTCAGCAGGTTGAGGGAGAAGCCCATGGTCAGCATCACGAAGGCGCCGCCGATCAGTGACAGCGGCACCGCCACCGAGGGCACCACCGCCGCCCGCAGCGACCCCAGACACAGGAACACCACCACCAGTACGATGATCATGGCTTCCAGCAGGGTGGCGATCACCTCGTTGATGGAGTCGTCGATAAACTCGGAGGCATCGTAGGCCAGGCGGACGTCGAGCCCGGACGGCAGCTGCTCCTCGATTTCCGGCAGCTCCTCCTTCACCAGCTCCGCCACGGTAAGCGGGTTGGCACCGGGGGACATCTCAATGGCAACGTAGGTGGCCGGCTCCCCCTTGTAGAGGGCCAGGTTGTCATAGCTCTGGGAGCCCAACTCCACCCGGGCGATGTCCTGCAGGCGGATAATGGCGCCGTCAGCCTCCTTGACCACCAGTTCCTTGAACTGGTCCAGGTCGGACACGTCGGTGTTGCTGGTGAGACTGATCTCGGTATATTCGTCCCTGGTGTTACCCACCGCTGCCTGATAGTTGTTGCTCCGCAGCACGCTGGCCACTTCCTGGGGCGTCATGTCCACTGCAGCCAGGCGTTCCGGGTCCAGCCAGGCCCGCAGGGCGAAGGTGCGCCCCAGCAGTTCAGCCTTGCCGACCCCTGACAGGGCCTGCAGTTTGGGCTGTACCACCCGGGTCAGGTAGTCGCTGATCTGGGGCACATCCAGTTCATCGCTGTAGAAGGCAATGTACATCAGCGCGGTTGAGTCCCCGGTCTCGGAGGTGATCACCGGGTCCTGGGCTTCTTCCGGCAGCACGTTGCGCTGGCTGGCCACCTTCGCCTGGATCTCCGCCAGGGCATCGTTGGCGTCGTAGTTCAGCTCCATCTTGGCATTGATGGTGGACTGGCCCTGGGAACTGGTGGAGGTCAGGTAGTCGATGCCGCTGGCCTCGGCAATGGCCTGCTGCAGCGGCGTGGTGATAAAGCCCTTGACCAGCTCGGAGCTGGCGCCGGGGTAGGCGGTGGTCACCGTGACGGTGGTGCTTTCCAGCTCCGGGTACTCGCGGATCTCCATTTCCATGGCGGCGCGGGCGCCCAGCAACAGGATCAGCAGGCTGACCACCGTGGCCAGCACCGGCCGGTGGACAAAGACGTC
>JBMCIH010000175.1:0-5461 GCA_048617055.1 Marinobacter sp.
GATTCCCGTCACCGAGGTCAGTGACCACACCGGCTTTCCGGAAATGAAGGATGGCCGCGTCAAGACCCTGCACCCGAAGATTCACGGCGGCATACTCGGGCGCCGCGGCACCGACGACCAGGTCATGGCTGAACACGATATCCAGCCCATCGACATGGTGGTGGTCAACCTCTACCCTTTCGAGGAAACCGTGGCCAACCCGGACTGCGACCTGGCCACCGCCATTGAGAACATCGACATCGGCGGGCCCACCATGGTGCGGGCGGCGGCCAAGAACCACAACGATGTCGCCATTGTGGTCAACGCCACCGACTACGGCCGGGTGCTGAAGGAACTGGAGGAGAACGACGGCTACCTCAGCCATGCCACCCGGTTCGACCTGGCGGTCAGGGCCTTCGAGCATACCGCCGGCTATGACGGCGCCATCGCCAACTATCTCGGCGGCCGCACCCCGGACAACGACAACGCTGAATTCCCCCGCACCTTCAATGCCCAGTTCGTCAAGGTGCAGGACATGCGTTACGGCGAGAACCCCCACCAGCGGGCCGCCTTCTATGCCGAGCGCAATCCGAAGGAGGCCTGCGTCGCCACCGCCAGACAACTCCAGGGCAAGGCACTGAGCTACAACAACGTGGCCGACACCGACGCCGCCCTGGAGTGCGTCAAGCCCTTCGCCGACCCGGCCTGTGTGATCGTCAAGCACGCCAACCCGTGTGGCGTGGCTATCGGTGCTGATATCCGCCAGGCCTATGACCTG
The DNA here is from genome assembly GCA_048617055.1 of Marinobacter sp. Taxonomy (GTDB): domain Bacteria; phylum Pseudomonadota; class Gammaproteobacteria; order Pseudomonadales; family Oleiphilaceae; genus Marinobacter. Next base: position 758 of record JBMCIH010000175.1, read on the forward strand.
GCCTTTGCCACTGACCCCACCTCCGCCTTCGGCGGCATTATCGCCTTCAACCGGGAACTCGACGAGGACACCGCCCGGGCCATCATCGAGCGGCAGTTCGTGGAAGTGATCATCGCCCCCACCATTGCCCCCGAAGCCGTGGAACTGTTGGCCGCAAAGAAGAACGTGCGGCTGCTGGCCTGTGGCGAGTTCAGTGGTGAGCGGACACCGGCCATGGACTACAAACGGGTGACCGGCGGCCTGCTGGTGCAGGACCGCGACCTGGGCATGGTGTCCATGGACGACGTCAAGGTGGTCACCGAGCGTCAGCCCACGGAAGATGAACTCAACGACCTGCTGTTCGCCTGGGAAGTGGCCAAGTACGTCAAGTCCAACGCCATTGTCTACGCCCGCGCCGGCCGCACCATCGGCATCGGCGCCGGCCAGATGAGCCGGGTGTACAGTGCCAGGATCGCCGGCATCAAGGCCGCCGACGAGAACCTGGAAGTCAGGGGCTCGGTGATGGCGTCCGACGCCTTCTTTCCCTTCCGGGACGGCATCGACGCTGCCGCCGCGGCGGGTATCAGCGCGGTCATCCAGCCGGGCGGTTCCATGCGTGACCAGGAAGTGATCGACGCTGCCAATGAACATGGCATCGCCATGGTTTTCACCGGCATGCGACACTTCCGCCATTAAGGAGAACAATAAAATGAACATCCTGATCATCGGCAGTGGTGGCCGCGAACACGCGCTGGCCTGGAAGGCGGCCCGCTCACCGGAGGCCGACCGGGTGTTTGTGGCGCCGGGTAACGCCGGCACCGCCCTGGAGCCGCGGCTGGAGAACGTCTCCATCGACGCGATGGACCTGGACGCGCTGGCGGACTTCGCCGCCACCCACGAGGTGGGCCTGACCGTCGTGGGTCCGGAGGCGCCGCTGGTGGCGGGCATTGTCGACAGGTTCGAGGCCCGCGGGCTGCGGGTGTTCGGCCCGACCTCAGGCGCCGCCCAGCTGGAGGGGTCCAAGGCCTTTACCAAGGACTTCCTGGCCCGGCACCGGATTCCCACCGCCGCCTATGCCAACTTCACCGACGTAGACCAGGCCCTGGCCTATGTGCGTGAACAGGGCGCCCCCATTGTCATCAAGGCCGACGGCCTGGCAGCGGGCAAGGGTGTGATCGTCGCCATGAGCCTGGAAGAGGCGGAGGCGGCGGTACGCGATATGCTCGCCGGCAACGCCTTTGGCGAGGCCGGCAGCCGTGTGGTGGTGGAGGAGTTCCTGGAAGGTGAGGAAGCCAGCTTTATCGTGATGGTGGACGGTGAGCACGTGCTGCCCATGGCCACCTCCCAGGACCACAAGCGCGTCGGTGACGGCGACACCGGCCCCAACACCGGCGGCATGGGCGCCTATTCCCCGGCGCCGGTGGTGACCGACGAAGTCCACCGGCGCATCATGGACGAGGTCATCTACCCCACGGTTCGTGGTATGGCCGCCGAAGGGCATCCTTACAAGGGCTTCCTCTACGCCGGACTGATGATCGACGCCGCCGGCGCACCGAAGGTGATCGAATTCAACTGCCGTTTTGGTGACCCGGAAACCCAGCCCATCATGCTGCGCATGCAGTCAGACCTGGTGGCGCTGTGCAACGCGGCCATCGACGGCCGCCTGGACGAGTGTGAATCCCAGTGGGACCCCCGCGCTTCCGTGGGCATCGTGCTCGCCGCCGGCGGCTACCCGGGCAGTTACAACAAGGGCGACGTCATCACCGGCCTGCCGGACACCGAAACCGGGGGTGAAAAGGTGTTTCACGCCGGTACCCGGCTGCAGGGTGAGCAGGTGCTGACCAACGGCGGCCGCGTGCTCTGTGCCACCGCTCTGGGCAATACCGTCACCGACGCCCGGCAACGGGCCTACCAGCTGGCCGGGCGGATAAGCTGGAACGGCGTCTTCTATCGCAAGGACATCGCCTACCGGGCCGTTGCCCGCGAACAGGACTGACCTCCGGAAAACCCGTAACCCGGCGTCATGCCGGGTTTTCCCGCAGAATCCCGGGGCGAGCACCCGCAGGCCTGCGGGCCGTTTGTTGTACGAGACAGGAACACGCATGTCCGAGGCCATCTGGATTACCTTTGCTTTCACCCTGGGCTTGCTGGTCAAGGGTGTCGGCCTGCCACCGCTGGTGGGCTACCTGGCTGCCGGGTTTGTCCTCAGCGGACTGTCCGGCTTCACGCCGCTGGTGGTGGAAAACACGGACGCCTTGTCCCACATCGCCCATCTGGGGGTTCTGTTACTGCTGTTCACCGTCGGCCTGAAACTCAAGCTCCGGTCTGTGGTCAGCCCCGAGGTGATTGGGGGCAGCCTGCTGCACTTCGGCATTACCTGCCTGATCTTCACCCCCGGCATCCACTTCCTGGCCGGCCTCGACTGGACCACCTCACTGCTGCTGGCCATCGCTCTGTCCTTCTCCAGCACGGTGCTGGCGGCCAAGGTGCTGGAAAACAAACGGGAACTGAGAGCCTTTCACGGCCGGGTGGCCATCGGCATCCTGATCATGCAGGACCTGATTGCCCTGGTGGTGATGAGCCTGGCCGCCGGCAAGACCCCTTCACAATGGGCGATACTGGTATTCGGCCTGCCACTGCTGCGCCCCCTGCTCTACCGGCTGCTGGATGCCAGCGGCCATGACGAGCTGCTGGTGCTGCTGGGCCTGTTGCTGGCTCTGGTGATCGGGGGGCTGGGCTTTGAAGCCGTGGGCCTGAGTTCGGAACTGGGCGCGCTGATCTTCGGCGCCATGCTGGCCAATCACTCCCGCTCCCAGGAACTGTCGAAGTCGCTGTGGAGCGTGAAGGAGATCTTCCTGGTGGGATTCTTCCTTCAGATCGGCATCGGCGGGCTGCCGGACCGGGATGCCCTGATTTTCGCCGCCATTACCGGGCTGGTGCTGCCACTCAAGGGGATCATGTTCTTTTTCCTGTTGCTGCTGTTCCGTTTGCGGGCCCGCAGCAGCTTTCTCACCAGCCTCTCGCTGACCAACTACAGCGAATTCGGGCTGATCGTGGCCAGCGTCACCCTGTCGGAGTGGATGGTGCCTCTGGCCATTGCCGTATCCCTGTCATTCCTGGTCTCGGCGCCGCTGAACCGCCTGGCCCACCCGATCTATGAGCGGCTGGCCCACCGGCTCACACCCCTGGAAAGCGATAAGCGCCACCCGGACGAACAGCCGCTGTCACTGGGAGCTACCCGCGTACTGATCATGGGCATGGGGCGCACCGGCACCGCCGCCTACGACCGCCTCCGGCAACAGGAGCCGCAGCTGATGGGCATCGATTCGGACCCCGCCAAAGCCCACAAACACGCTGAGGAAGGGCGCAATGTGGTGTTTGCGGACGCCGAAGATGCCACTTTCTGGGAGGGGCTGCATATGCCCCGCCTGGAATCGGTGATCCTCGCCATGAACGACATCGAAGGCAAGCTGATTGCCGCCCGCATGCTGCGCAGGAAGGGCTTCACCGGCTACATCGTCGCCCATACCGGCTATGCGGATGAAGCGGAAAAGATCCGCGAGGCCGGTGCCGACGAGGCCTTCCTCACCATGAGCGAGACCGGCATGGCGCTGGCCAGTCACCTCACCGATCACCGCAAACCGGTGGAGCCGGCCGTCTGATGGATACCCAGTCGAGTTCACTGCACGAGGAACGCCTTGACCGGGTGGCGGCACTGATCCGCGCCTGCGGTGCCCGCAGCGTACTGGACCTGGGCTGTGGCAGTGGCTCGCTGCTGCGCCGGCTGGTGACCGAGCCGGCCTATACCCGCATCACCGGGCTTGAGCAGTCGGGCCTGTCGCTACGGCAGGCAAGGGCCATGCTCGACGAGGTCGCCCCGGGCGAACACCGGCTCTCGCTGGTTCAGGGCAGCTATATGGACAGCCGCCTGGAACTCACCGGATTCCACGCCGCGGCCATGGTGGAAACCATCGAACATGTGCCGCCGGGGCGGCTGTCGGAGGTCCAGCGGGCGGTATTCGGGCACTACCGGCCCGGCTGGCTGGTCATGACCACCCCCAATGCCGAGTACAACCCCCTGTACGGCCTGCGCCCGGGGGAGTTCCGCGACCCGGACCACCGGTTTGAATGGAACCGGGACAAATTCCGCCACTGGTGTACCACGGTGGCGAAACAGAGCGGCTATAGCGTGCGGTTCAGTGGCATTGGCGAGGAAGACGAGGAATTCGGGCCGCCGACGCAGGTGGCGGTTTTTGGCCGGCTATAAATGGCCCTTCGACAGGCTCCCTTCGACAGGCTCCCTTCGACAGGCTCAGGGCGAACGGGGAAAGCACAGAAATGCGGCCCTTTGCCCCCGGGGTCTGACCCATTTTTTCGGAGAAAAACAGGGTCTGACCCCATTTTCCCGGCTGTCAGTCGCGGGGAAGTGTTTGACCCTCCCGCTCACCCTGAGCCTGTCGAAGGGAGCCTGTCGAAGGGAGCCTGTCGAAGGGCAGTGGGTGCCCGGTCCATTAGCTCAATACCGGGGTGCGTACTCAAGAGCGTCGGAATGGAACTCGGACTCCGGCAGGCCCGCTTCCACCAGCGCATCCATCAGCGTGTACACCATGGTGGGCGAGCCGCTGGCCATGACCTGCACGTTGGTCCAGTCGAACCCCGACGCCAGCACGGCCTCCACCAGCTGGTCATGGTGGCCGCTCCAGTCGTTGTCGTCGTTGTCACCCA
>JBMCIH010000176.1:0-5454 GCA_048617055.1 Marinobacter sp.
ATGCCGGATGCCGCGGCGGTAGGCGGTATCAAAACCGGCCAGGGTGTTTTCCGGTGCTTCACCCCGGGCACCGCGATGACCATAGATGATCATGTTGCTGCAGTATCTCCCGTCTTGCGGTACAACGTCTGACGTTTTTTCCAGAGTTGGTGGCACTGGTTCACGTCTTCAAGATAGGCCGGCAGTTCGTCCATCAGCAGGGCCTGGGGGCCGTCCACCAGCGCCTTCTCCGGCCGGGGGTGGAAGTCCACCAGCACCATGTTGGCCCCTGCGACCACCCCCTGGGCGGTGGCGTGCATGATGTCCGGAATGCCGTCAGGTGCCCGGTCGCGGCTGCCTACGGAATGGGAAGGGTCGATGCACACCGGCATGCGGGTGAGGCGCTTGACCGTGGGCACGTGGGCGAAGTCCACCATGTTGCGGTGGGGGTGGCCGGCCTCGGTCTTCATGCCCCTCAGGCAGAACACCACATTGGCGTTACCCTCGCTGGCCAGGTATTCGGCGGCGTTCAGGGACTCGTTCAGGGTGATGCCAAAGCCCCGCTTGAGCAGCACCGGATAGGTCTTCTGACGGCCGATGGCCTTGAGCAACTCGAAGTTCTGGGTATTGCGGGTGCCCACCTGCAGCATGACACCGGTGGGCCGGCCCAGCCTTTCCAGGCATTCGTCGATTTCCTCGATGTGGCCCTCATGGGTGATTTCCATGGCCACCACGCGGATGTCATGCTTGCCGGCGGCCTCGAACACCCACGGCAGGCAGCTCTTGCCATGGCCCTGGAAGGAATAGGGGTTGGTGCGGGGCTTGTAGGCTCCCATGCGGGTGCAGTGCTGGCCGTGCTCGCTGAGGGCCCGCATCATGATTTCCACATGTTCCCGGGTGTCGACGGCACACAGGCCGGCGAATACATTCAGGTTGCGCTGGCTGAATTCCACCCCGTTGTAGGTGAATCCGGACTGGCGCTGGTCGTCCCGGTGCCGGCCCAGGATGCGGTAGTCATCGGAAATACGGATCACCCGCTCCACTGCCGGCAGGGCCTCGATCTCGTCCTTGTCCAGGCTCTTGGTGTCCCCCAGCAGGTAGATTTCCGTCAGACGCTGGGCCGCGCCCTGGACCTCGTGCACCCTGACCGTGACGCCGGGCAGGTGCTCCAGGAAACTCAGTGTCTGGCGATAGCTGTCGCTGTCCAGGGGGGTATCAGGATGCAGAATGGCGAGCATGGACTCTCTCCCGGTATTGGGTTCTTGAATAGCTGCGCCGGCCGGTACCGGAATCAGCCGGCGGCTGCTTCGGCCCGGTGCCGGGCCTCCATGTACTCCCGGTGGTTGAGGTGCAGCAGATCCGCCATGCGGCGGATCAGGTGCTCCTCGTACTTGTCGATGCGGCCATCCGCCAGCGCCACCCGCCAGATACTTTCCAGTACCCGGTGCTTGGCCTGCTGGCTGAGCTGTTCATTCAGCACACCGGTGAACTCGTAAAGCGAGGTGGAGTCGTCCGCATGGTTCAGGGCGTCATCCAGTATCTGCCGGGCCTCATCCCGCGTTACCTCGTGAACCCGAACCGCACACTCCACGATGGTGGCCAGCTCCCGCTCATCCTCGTGGTTGTCGATGCGGGCAAGCTGCACCATCAGGGCGGTAGCGGCCACCGCCAGCTGGTGATTGTCGGGGTCCGGCGCACCGCCGGCCCTGCCGGTGTCGGGAAACAGTAAGTCGCGGAGGCGGTCGATCATGATGGGGTTTCCTCTGCTCAGGCAGCGCTGGCCAGCTGGCTCACCCGTTTCTCCAGCTCGATCTGGTCGGTGGCGAAACGGCGGATGCCCTCCGCCAGTTTTTCGGTGGCCATGGCATCTTCATTGGATTCCCAGCGGAACAGCCGCTCGTCAATGGGCTGCGGGCGGTCGCGGCTGGTTGCCGACTGTGGTGAAAGCCTGCGTGGAAGCTTACCCTCGTCCTCCTTCAGGGCCTTCAGCAGGGCCGGACTGATGGTCAGGCGGTCGCAGCCCGCCAGCTGCTCGATCTCACCCGTGTTACGGAAACTGGCTCCCATCACCACGGTGTCGTAGCCATGGGCCTTGTAGTAATCGTAGATGCGGGTAACGGACTGCACGCCGGGGTCTTCCTCCGGCGGGAAGGCCTCCCGGTCGCTATGGGCCAGGTGCCAGTCGAGGATCCGGCCCACAAAGGGCGAGATCAGGAAGGCGCCGGCATCGGCACAGGCCGCCGCCTGGATGAACGAGAACAGCAGGGTGAGGTTGCAGCGGATACCTTCCTTCTCCAGCTGCTCTGCGGCACGGATGCCTTCCCAGGTGGAGGCGATCTTGATCAGTACCCGGCTGGTGTCGACGCCCTGCTGATCGTAGAGTTCAACAAGCCGGCGCGCCTTGTGGATGGTCGCCCGGGTGTCGAAGGACAGCCTTGCGTCCACTTCGGTGGAGACGACGCCGCGCATCAGGTCGAGGATCTGCCTGCCGGCCAGCACGGCCAGCGTGTCGGTGGCCCAGCCCAGCTGCTCCTGGTCACTGCCGCCCTGACGGCTGGCGTAGGCCACGGCCTGGTCCAGCATGGGCCGGTAAGCCTCCGAAGCCGCTGCCTTGAGCAGCAGGGAAGGGTTGGTGGTGGCGTCTTCCGGCCGCCACTCGGCAATGGCGTCCAGGTCACCGGTATCGGCCACCACGGTGGTCATGGTTTTGAGTTGTTCAAGCTTGCTGGTCATGGATCCGGTTCCTTGTTTCCCTGTTTTGGTATGGAGTACATCCTGTTGCGGAGGAGCTTGCCGGCTCCCTGTACCGCTACGATAACCGGCTGGCGGAAAGGGAACAAGACGACAGAAGCTTAACGGATGTTATGCGGGCGTGGTCATGGCGCCGGGCTCATGCACACGGGCCAGGGCGTCCAGCACCACCTCGATGCCACTGCCGGGACGATGGGCATTCTCGCTGATATGCCGGCGGAACTGGCGCCCCCCCGGCTGGCCGTGGAACAGGCCCATGATATGCCGGGTCATGTGGCTCAGGTAAACACCGCGCCCGATTTCTTCCTCGAGAAACGGGACCATGGCGAGAAGGGCGTCCCGGCGTGAGCTGACCCGGGCCGGCTCGCCAAAGAACTCACTGTCCACTCCGGCCAGCAGCCAGGGGTTGTGGTAAGCCTCCCGGCCCAGCATGACGCCGTCGGTGTGCGGCAGGTGCTGATGGCATTGATCGAAGGTCCTGATGCCGCCGTTGATAATGACCTCCAGCTCCGGGTAGCGGGCCTTGAGGTCGTACACCCAGTCGTATTTCAACGGCGGGATCTCCCGGTTTTCCTTGGGGCTCAGGCCCTCCAGCACGGCGATCCGGGCATGGACGATAAAGGTCCGGCAACCGGCGGCGGCCACGGTTTCGATGAAATGGCACAGGTCCTGCCAGGACTCCCGCCCGTCGATGCCGATGCGGTGCTTGACGGTGACCGGCAATGACGTGGCCGCCTTCATGGCACTGACCCCTTCAGCCACCCTGTCCGGATGCGCCATCAGGCAGGCACCGATCATGTTGTTCTGCACCCGGTCGCTGGGGCAGCCCACGTTCAGGTTGACCTCGCTGAAGCCGTGGTCTTCCGCCAGCCGGGCACAATGGGCCAGTTCCGCCGGATCACTGCCACCGAGCTGCAGCGCCAGCGGGTACTCCGCCGGGTCATGGCGCAGAAAGCGCTCCGTATCGCCATGGATCAGCGCACCGGTGGTGACCATCTCGGTATACAGCAGCGCCCGCCGGCTCAGGATACGGGCCAGGTAGCGATAGTGCCGGGTGGTCCAGTCCATCATGGGGGCGACACAGAAACGGCGGGAGAGGGGGGCAGGCTGGTGGTGCTGGATTTCTGGCATGAACCGGGGTCTGAAACGTTAGTGAATGTGACTGCTATTGTACCTTATGCGACCGCCGACGCTGTAGCGGATTGCCGTGAAGGGGGCAGACCCTGCCCTTGCGCCTTGCGGGCAGACGAATGGTGCCGTCAATGATAGTATCCTTCGCCTTTCAGCCTTGAGGGACGGAAAATGTCAGTTGTGGTTCAGGCCCTGATACCGGTATTCGTGCTGATTGTGATCGGGCACCTGTTCCGGCGCTGGCAGTTCCCCGGTGACGGCTTCTGGGTGCAGGCCGAGCGCTTTACCTACTACGCCCTGTTCCCGGCGATGCTGGTCTACAAGCTGGGGCAGGCGCGCCTGCCCGCTTCCGCCTATGGCGAGATCCTGATTCTGATTGTGGCCATGCTGGTGGCCATGACGCTGGTGCTGGTGGTCCTCCAGCTGATCTGGCGCTGGCCAGGGCCAGCGTATTCGTCGGTGTTCCAGGGTAGTATCCGCTTCAATTCCTACGTGGGGCTGGCCGCCGCGGGCATGTTGCTGGGGGACCAGGGCATCTCACTGACGGCCGTGGCGGTGGCGGTGAAGGTGCCGCTGCTGAACCTGCTGTGCATTGTGATGTTCGCGCTGACCTGCCGGCAGGGGCGGTTGCGTCTGGCGCCGGTGGTACGGGCGATTGTGACCAACCCGCTGATTATCGGGTCGGTGATCGGGGTGGTCTGGAGTTTCTTTCGGATCGGCTTTCATCCGATTGTGGCGGGCATCCTGGAGCCACTGAGTGACCTGGCCCTGCCCATGGGGCTGATGTGCGTGGGTGCCGGCCTGCGGCTGAAGGCACTGCGTCATGCCTCCGCGCCCCTGCTGGTTTCTTCCGCCGCCAAGCTGGTGGTGTTCCCGGTGCTGACCCTGGGACTGGCGATGCTGCTGGGCCTGGAGGGCCCCCTGGTGCAGGTGGCCATCCTGCTGGCGGCCCTGCCCACGGCCACTTCGTCCTACATCCTGGCCCGTCAGCTGGGGGGCGATGCCCCCCTGATGGCCGCCATCATCAGTGGCCAGACCCTGCTGGGTATGTTGACCCTGCCGTTGTTACTGGGCGTTCTCTGGCAGGCAACCTAGCACGGCCCGGGCCAGGCTGCGCTGGAACTCGAGGTAGCCCTGCGCGGATGGTTCGATGTCCGCGGCCAGTGGATCCCAGGTGCTCAGGGGCATATCCACGCCCTCCATCAGTGATCGCCACCACTGGCGATCGAACTGGGGCTCGGTCAGCAGGCACGGGTTCGGGGCATTGTTGAGGCGCTCCTGGACCTGAGCCAGATGCCGGGCACCGGGCGTACGCTCCGGGTTCAGGGTCAGCACACCCGCAATGGACAGGTCATAGTGCCCCGCAAACCGGCTAAAGGCGTCGTGGTAGGTGAACAGGTCCAGATCCCGGGCCGGCGCCAGCTGTTCACGGATGTCCGCCTCCAGGGCCTTAAGGTCGTCGCTGAAAGCCGCCAGGTTGCTGTCGATGGCGTCGGTGTCCACCCCGTCAAGTTGCTTGAGGTGTTCTGCCATTGTCTCTGCCATGGCCAGGGCCAGGGCAGGGTCCAGCCAGACATGGGGGTCCTCGCCATT
>JBMCIH010000177.1:0-5387 GCA_048617055.1 Marinobacter sp.
AACTCGATCGCATTTGTCATGACTACATTGTCAACGAGCAGAAGGCCATTCCGGCGCCGCTGAACTACAAGGGCTTTCCCAAGTCCATCTGTACCTCCGTCAACCACGTGGTCTGTCACGGTATTCCCAGTGACAGGAAAGTGCTCAAGGACGGCGACATCCTCAATATCGACGTCACCGTCATCAAGGACGGCTACCACGGCGACACCAGCAAGATGTGGATTGTCGGCAAGCCCAAACCCGGCACCGAACGCCTGATCCGCATCACCCAGGAGTGCATGTACAAGGGGATCGAGCTGGTGAAGCCGGGCGCCCGCCTGGGGGACATCGGCCATGTCATCCAGGAGCACGCCGAGAAACACCGCTACTCCGTGGTGCGGGACTTCTGCGGCCATGGCATCGGCAAGGTGTTCCATGAGGAGCCCCAGGTGATGCACTACGGCAAACCCGGCACCGGCATGGAACTGAAGGAGGGCATGACCTTCACCATCGAGCCCATGATCAACCAGGGCAGGTACCACACCAAGGTGCTGGGGGATGGCTGGACCGCCGTCACCAAGGACCACAAGCTGTCTGCCCAGTGGGAGCACACCATTCTGGTGACCGCCGACGGCCACGAGGTGCTCACCAGGCGCCAAGAAGAGTCAATCTGAGTGGACACCACGGCCCTCGCCCACCAGATCGCCAGCGACCCGTCCCCCGTCAGGGCCGCCCGGCAGCTGCTCAGGACGGCCTATGAAGTGGACGCCGAGGCCTTCCGCAACGGCACCGATGTGCGCGAGCTGGTGAAGTCCCGGGCGGATACCGTTGACCTGGTACTCAGAACCATCTGGAATCGCTACGGCTTTTCCCGCTCTCCGGACATCGCACTGCTGGCGGTGGGGGGTTACGGCCGGGGCGAGCTGCACCCCCACTCTGACATTGACCTGCTGATACTCACCCGCGACGGCATTGCCGAGAGCTGGCACGACGACCTGGGTGCCTTCGTTACGCTGCTGTGGGACCTGAAACTGGACATCGGCCACAGCGTGCGCAGCCTGGAGGAATGCACACAGGCCGCCCGCAACGACGTCACCATCCTCACCAACCTGCTGGAGACCCGCACCATTGCCGGCCAGGAGGACCTGCGCCAACAGCTCAGCCGGGCGGTGTATTCCGACGATGTCAGCAGCGACCGGGACTATTTCATTGCCAAGCGGGAAGAGCAGCTGCGGCGCCACCAGAAATACGGCGACACCGAATACAACCTGGAACCCAACATCAAGGGCTCACCGGGGGGCCTGCGGGACATCCAGAACATCGGCTGGATCACCAAGCGCCATTTCGGCCTCGAAAGCATTGCCGACCCTACCCGTTTCAGCATCCTCACCGAGGAAGAACACGACGTGCTGCTGCAGGGGGAAACCTTCCTGTGGCAGCTGCGCTACGGCCTGCAGCTGATTGCCGACCGCAACGAGAACCGCCTGCTGTTCGACCACCAGCGTGCCCTGGCGGACATGCTCGGTTACCGCGACAAGGGCCGCAGGCTGGGCGTGGAACAGATGATGCAGGACTACTACCGCACGGTACTGGCCCTGGCGGAGCTGACCGACCTTATCCTCCAGTACTACGACGAGGCCATCCTGCAGCAGGACCAGGAGGCGAAGATCCAGCCTTTGAACCGGCGCTTCCAGATCCGCGACCAGTACATCGAGGCCATCAACACCCAGGTCTTCGCCTATGCTCCCTACGCTATCATGGAGATCTTCCTGCTGATGGCCCAGCACCCTTCCATCAAGGGCATACGGGCGTCCACCATCCGCGCCCTGCGGGCCCACCGGCACCTGATCGATGACCAGTTCCGCAACGACCTGGCGGTGACCTCCCTGTTCATGGAACTGGTGAAAACCCCGCACCCGCTGGACGAAACCCTCGCCCGCATGAAGAAATACAACGTGCTGGGGCGCTACCTGCCGGAGTTTGGCCAGATCATCGGCCAGATGCAGTATGACCTGTTCCACATCTACACCGTGGACACCCACACCCTGCGGGTGATCCGCAACATGGTGCGCCTGAGTCAGCCGGACAGCCGCACCGGATTCCCGCTGGCCTCCCGCCTGGTGCACCAGCTGCCCAAGCCGGAGCTGCTCTACGTGGCGGGCCTGTATCACGACGTGGCCAAGGGCCGCGGCGGCGACCACTCCGAGCTGGGAGCCGAAGATGCCATTGCCTTCTGCCGGCGCCATCACCTGAGCGACCGGGACACCCAGCTGATTGCCTGGCTGGTGGAGAACCACCTGCTGATGTCCATGACCGCCCAGCGCAAGGACATCTCCGACCCGGACATCATCAACGAGTTCGCCCGGGCGGTACCGAGCCAGGTGCACCTGGACTACCTGTACGTGCTGACCGCCTGCGACATCAGCGCCACCAACCCCAAGCTGTGGAACACCTGGCGGGCGTCGCTGCTGCGCCAGCTTTACGTGGAAACCAAGCGGGCCCTGCGCCGTGGCACCGAAACCCCCTTCAACCGGGAAGACTGGGTAAAGGCCACCCAGGCGGAAGCCCGGGGCATCCTCAATGCCCAGGGCCTGTCTGACGAACAGATCGACGCCATCTGGGACACCCTCGACGAGGAATACTTCCTCCAGGACTCCACCGTCGACATCGCCTGGCAGACCGCTGCCATCATCCGCCATGGCGACAACCCGGAGCCGCTGGTGCTGATCCGCGACACCCGGGGCGGCCCGACAGACGGCTATTCCCACATCGTCATCTACGTGAAGGACCGGGTGGCCCTGTTTGCCGCCACTACGGCGATCCTGGAGCAGCTCAACCTGAATATCGTTGACGCCCGCATCAGCGTGGCCAGCAAAGGCCCCTGGTCCATCAGCTCCTACGTGGTGCTGGACGAGCAGGGCCAGCCCCTGGGCAAGGACCCGGCCCGCAAGGAGCGGGTCCGCACGCGCCTGGTCAAGGAGCTGGCAGACCCGGACGACTACCCGGACATTATCCAGCGCCGCACGCCACGGCAGCTCAAGCACTTCTCGTTTCCCACGGAAGTCACGCTGTCGAATGACACCTTCAACCAGCGCACGGTGATCGAGGTGATTACCCCGGACCGGCCGGGCCTGCTGGCCCGGGTGGGTCAGGTGCTGCTGGAGCACCGGGTCAGGCTGACCAACGCCAAGATCGCCACCCTGGGCGAACGGGTGGAAGACGTCTTTTTTGTCACCGACGAGCACGGCTGGCCGATCCGCGACCCGGACGTCTGCCAGGCCCTGCAGGAAGATTTGCGCACCATGCTGGATAACACCCAATGAACCCCAACCTGTCCCGACTGCACCCCTACCCCTTCGAGAAGCTGGCGAAGCTCAAAGCCGACGTGGTACCGCCGGAGCACCTGGGCGCCATCTCCCTGGGCATCGGCGAGCCCAGGCACCCGTCGCCGGAATTCGTCAAACGGGTAATCGCCGACAACCTGGACCGGCTGGCCAACTACCCAACCACCGGCGGCATGCCGGAACTGCGGGAAGCCATTGCCGCCTGGGCCACCCGCCGCTTCCGGCTCACCCCCGGCACCCTGCAGGGTGACGGCAACGTGGTGCCCGTCAACGGCACCCGCGAGGGCATCTTCTCCTTTGTACAGGCCGCCATCGACAATACCCGGCCTGCCCTGGTGGTCAGCCCCAACCCCTTCTACCAGATCTACGAAGGCGCAGCCCTGCTCGCCGGCGCCACACCCCACTACCTGCCCTGCGACGCCGGCAATGGCTTTATACCGGACTTCGACGCCGTGCCGGAAGCGGTCTGGCAGGACTGCCAGATCCTGTTCCTGTGCTCACCGGGCAACCCCAGCGGCGCAGTCATTCCCCGGGACGTGCTGGCCCAGGTCATTGAACTGGCAGACCGGCACGACTTCATCATTGCGTCCGACGAGTGCTACTCCGAACTCTACCCGGATGAAGCCAACCCGCCGGAAGGCCTGCTGCAAACCTGCGCCGCCCTGGGGCGGGACGACTACAGCCGCTGCGTGGTGTTCCACAGCCTGTCCAAGCGCAGCAACCTGCCCGGCCTGCGCTCCGGCTTCGTGGCCGGCGACGCCCGCATCCTGCGGGAATACCTGCGCTACCGCACCTACCACGGCTGCGCCATGCCCATCCACAACCAGCTGGCCAGCATCGCCGCCTGGCAGGATGAGGACCACGTCAAGGAAAACCGCGCCGCCTACCGGGCCAAGTTCGAGGCCGTGGTACCCATCCTGCAGCAGGTCATGAAAGTCGACTTCCCCGACGCCGGCTTCTACCTCTGGCCGGAGACACCCATGAGCGACGAAACCTTCGCCCACGACCTCTCCGCGCGGCAGAACGTCCACGTCCTCCCGGGCCGCTACCTGTCCCGCACCATCGACGGCTACAACCCCGGCGAAAACCGCGTCCGCATGGCTCTGGTGGCGCCACTGGAGGAGTGTGTGGAGGCGGCGGAGCGGATTGTGCGGTTTTTTAACGATTAATGATTGATTTGCCACGGAACCCACAGCCCTTCGACAGGCTCAGGGCGAACGGAATATGGGAAACCAGATACTCTTGCCAGCCCCTCGACAGACTCCCTTCAAAAGGTGCCCTTCGACAGGCTCAGGGCGAGCGGGGAAATCAGGGAAGAGCTTTTCTTTCTCTCCGTTGGTCCGATCGCCCTGAGCTTGTCGAAGGGCGCCGTTGGATCAGGGATTCGGTGACAAATCAGTTTTTCACGAGTTACACAGCATGTAAGGTCTTTCGACAATGAAACTCTACGGCATCAAAAACTGCGACACCGTCAAGAAGGCCCGCAAATGGCTCGACGACAAAGGCATAGCCTACGACTTCCACGACTTCAAAAAAGACGGCCTGGACGAAACCCTGCTGGCCCGCTGGGAGCAGGCCATCGGCTGGGAGGCACTGATCAACAAGCGCGGCACCACCTGGCGCAAGCTGCCGGAGGAGCTTCGTGATACCATTGGCCCCCAAACCGCCCACAGGCTCATGCTCGATAATCCCTCCATCATAAAACGCCCGGTGGTAGAAACGGGGAACAGCGTGAGCGTCGGCTTCAACGCCGATGAGTGGGCATCCAGACTCAAGGCATGAGGCGAACCCAGGGGTCTGACCCCATTTTCAGGCAGTCTCCGGCAAACATTAAAATTGGGGTCTGACCCCATTTTCAGATCAGGAGGAAACAGCAGATGAGTTTTGCATTCGGAATTGGCATCGGCACCCAGAACCAGAAAAGCGAGTGGCTGGAGGTTTTCTATCAGCAGCCGGTGCTGATGCCGGACGATGACCTGATCGAGATTGCCGGCAACACCCTGGACTACCAGGGCGGCAACCAGGCCATAGAGGCCACCGCCGATCAGCTCAAGGCCTTTGCCG
>JBMCIH010000178.1:0-5382 GCA_048617055.1 Marinobacter sp.
CCTGGCCACGGAAGCGCTGAGCCCGCTGGCCATGGATTACCTGGACGACCTGGTCAGCTGGACCGCCATCGGCGCCCGCACCACCGAGTCCCAGATCCACCGTGAACTGGTCAGTGGGCTGCCCATGCCCGTCGGGTTCAAGAACGGCACCGACGGCACCATCGACGCGGCGGTAAACGCGATGAAATCTGCCGCCCACAGTCACCACCGGCTGGGTTTCAGTGCCGATGGCCGGCCCGCCATGGTCACCACAGCCGGTAACCCGGACACCCACCTGGTTTTGCGGGGCGGCCGGGGAATCACCAACTACGACGCCGCCAGTATAGACGTAGCGGTGGCTGCGCTGACCGGCGCCGGTCTGGGTCCGTCGGTGATGGTGGACTGCAGTCACGACAATGCCTGCAAGCAGCCCGAGCGGCAGCCAGACATCGCCCGGGAGGTCATGGCGCAACGACAGGCTGGCAACAGGGCCATCAGGGGCCTGATGATCGAGAGTTTTCTGGAGCAGGGGCGCCAGGACGACGGAGACGAGCTGACTTACGGCCTGTCCATTACCGATCCCTGCCTGGGCTGGATGCAAACCGAAACTCTGCTACGCTCGCTCTGAGCGAAGCAAGCAAGCGCCGGCCGGCAGCAGGCCCGTGCTGTGCCCGGATGCACTCAGGCCCGATAACAGCTATGTTATAGACACATTCATACCATCGGACAGGAGGGCACCTGTGGACAAGCGCAAGGTTGATGTGGCCATTCTCGGCGCCGGTACGGCCGGTATGGGAGCCTACCGGGCCGCCCGCAAGCACACCGACAACCTGGTGATGATCGAAGCCGCCCGATATGGCACCACCTGCGCGATGGTCGGCTGCATGCCCAGCAAGCTGCTGATCGCCGCAGCGGAGGCGGCCCATGACGCCCGCCACGCCGGCCTGTTCGGCGTGAACACCGGCGATGTGTCTGTTGATGGGGCCGCCGTGATGAAGCGCGTGCGCCAGGAACGGGACCGGTTTGTCGGCTCCGTGGTGGAGGCGGTAGAGGGCTTCCCGCAGGCCCACCGGGTGCGGGGCCATGCCCGCTTCCTGTCGCCCCACCGCCTGAAGGTGGGCGACAACCTGGAAATAGAGGCTGACCGTGTGGTCATCGCCACCGGATCACGGCCCAACATCCCGGGCTTTCTCAAGGCCGCGGAAGACCGGCTGGTGGTGAACGATGACCTGTTTGAGTGGCAGGATCTGCCCCGCTCCGTGGCGGTGTTCGGCCCCGGCGCCATCGGGCTCGAACTCGGTCAGGCTCTCAGCCGTCTCGGGGTGCGGGTGAGAATGTTCGGGGTTGGCGGCGCGGTCGGCCCGATCCAGGACAGCGAGATACGCCAGTGTGCGCTGGACACGTTTAACGACGAGTTTCCCCTGAACCCGGATGCCGACACCCGGAAAATCGTACGCACGAGCGACGGCGTTGCTATCACATTCGTGGACAGTGGCGGGGTTGAAGTCACCGAAACCTTTGACTGTCTGCTGGCGGCAACGGGACGTCGGCCGAACATCGACCATCTCGATATACAGAACGCCAGCCTGGAACTGGATGACCAGGGTGTCCCGGTGTTCAATCGCTACACCCTGCGTTGCGGTGACAGCCACATCTTCATTGCCGGCGATGTCAACGCCGAGCAGCCGTTACTGCATGAAGCCGCCGACGAAGGCCGCATCGCGGGGAATAACGCGGGCGCTTACCCCAAGGTGCGGGCAGGCCTGCGCCGGGTACCCCTGGCCGTGGTGTTTACTGATCCCCAGATTGCAACTGCCGGCAAGACTATCCAGCAGGTGGCAGAGGACTGTCGGGGACGCTTTGCCGTGGGGGCGGTGTCCTTCCAGGGCCAGGGGCGCAGCCGTGTCATCGGCAAGAACCGGGGTTTACTGCGGGTCTATGGTGAACACGGCAGTGGCCTGTTCATGGGCGCGGAGATGTTCGGCCCTAAGGCCGAGCACATCGGCCACCTGCTGGCCTGGGCGGCCCAGCAGCGGATGACCGTGTCACAGATGCTGGACATGCCTTTTTACCATCCTGTTATCGAGGAAGGGGTAAGAACCGCCCTGCGGGACCTGAGCCACCAGCTCAGCCTGGGTCCGCGGGAAGAGTCGCACTGTCTCGATTGCGGCCCGGGGGGCTGAGATCACCGACCGGGCCTGAAGTTGAGCGGCGTCAAACGGTTACTCAGAAACTGGTGGCACCCTGAGTGGCGTGGGTCAGGGCCTGCCGCCGCTTCTGCCGGCGGGCCCAGATCTTCTCGTGGACGAAGTAGGCGACGGTATTGATGGCCGGCTCGACCATGGCAATCAGGCTGCCGATCAGGATATCGCCGGTGAGCAGATAGGCCACCGTAAAGGCCACGGTGAAATGGGTGATGGCGAAGGTCACTGTCTTGACCAGTGAGTTGTCACCCTCAAAACCATGGTTGTGAACGAACAGTTTCAGCGCACTCATGATTCAGCTCCCTGTTAGCCGTAGTGTTGATAGTATTTAAGCGCGAGTGAGAACCATTTTTAAGTAAATTACTTCTCTGCGATCGATAGGAATATTTTATCGTATGGCCGGAGGCGCTAAAGCCTGTGTTAATACCTGTTCGGTTGATCTATTGGCCCTGACTATGAATTGCATTGTTAACCCTTGCTTTTCCACGAAAGATCCACAAGTTATATTGAACTTAAGCTTCTGAACCGGTCACACACCAACTTGAGGAGTTCACCCCATGGGTACGAATTTTATCGGACTGGATACCGCCAAAACGGAGAAACTGGCCGCTTCGCTGAACGAGTTACTGGCCAACTACCAGATCTTCTACATGAACGTGCGTGGTTACCACTGGAACATCAAAGGCGACAACTTCTTCGAGCTGCACGCCAAGTTCGAGGAACTTTACGACGACCTGCTGCTGAAGATCGACGAGGTGGCCGAGCGGGTGCTGACCCTGGGCCATCGTCCCGCGCACGCTTACAGCACCTATATCGAGCTTTCCAGTGTGCCAGAGCGTAAGGATGTTTCCGATGGCAAGGAGGCGGTCGGGTACATCGTGGAGAGTTTCGCCAAGCTGATCGCCAAGCAGCGCGACCTGCTGGCTCTGGCTGGCGACGCCAGCGATGAGGGCACCGTGGCGCTGATGAGCGACTATATCTCCCAGCAGGAAAAGACCGTGTGGATGTACCGCAGCTACCTCGGTCAGTAAATCGCGGGCTTCTTTAGCAGTACCCCTTCCCTGGCGGCCACCCGGCCGCCTTTTTTATGGACCCTGCCCGCGGCGCCCGCGCGCCCGGCGGAACGGGTCAAAGCCCTTCTGCGGTGGTCATCTTCCGGTCAGAAAAACGTCATATCCGTGCAGCGTTACTGTCATTTCACGTTGTCATGATGAAAATCATTCAATGTAACGGTCGCAGCAATGCTGTGGCATTCATTTCAACTGCGTTTCAAGGATATGGATATGCGTCATCTGGTATTTGGTCTTGCTGTGACAGCAGCAATAGGAACCCTTTCAGCTCCGGTTGTCCAGGCCAGTGATGATCTGAGCGATGTCTGCCCGAACCCCATGCGCATGGCGGATACCGGCATTGAAGGTATGGGCCCCCTGAAGGAAGCGTTCGGCCCGTTTGCCGAAGCTTTCAGGGAAACCACTGGCCTGGAGCTGGAAATGTTCAGCCTGAGCAACCGCACGGCGGCCGGCACAGCCCTGCAGTATGACGACGTGGAGCTCGTCTTTGCCGGGCCGTCCGAGTTCGTGCTTTTTGATCGCGACAGCGATATCGAGATTCTGTTCGCCATCGAACGGCCCCACTACGGCAGCAGCTTCTACGTACCCGCCGACAGCGACATTGAGTCCCTGTCGGACCTCAAGGGCAAACGGGTTGCGCTGAAGGATACCGGCTCCACCAGCGGCCATATCTTCCCCAGTAAAATGCTGGTGGACGCGGGGCTGGATATTAAGCGCGATGTTGAGGTGATCATGGCGGGTGACGCCCGCATTGCAGCTCTGGTCAACGGTGATGTGGCTGCCATGGGCGGCGGCAATCGTGATATCGAGGAAATCGAGGAAATGGACCCGGACGGCGAGTACCGCGTTGTCGCCACCAGCGATGTGCTCCCCGGCGACCCGGTGGTCATGCGAGGTTCACTGGACAGTGACTGCAAAGAGGGATTGCGCACCAGCCTGGAGAAGAACGCCGATACCCTCTGGGAAGCCCTGGTGGCCACAGAGCGTAACGAAGACAAGTTCCTCAACCGTGATTCGTCACTGGGTTTTGATCGGACCGCTGAGGACTACGAGGTGATCAGGCAGGCCTATGAGGCCGCTGGTATCGAGCTCTGATCATCGGCCCCAAGGGACACGGGTTGCAAGGATGCAGGCCACCAACCCTGTTTGTAAGCGAGTTTTCATGGCTATAGCTGACAGTCTGTGGCTCCTGCTCTCCCCCCGCGAGGTCTACTGATGGCGGGCATGGAAGTCAAAGGGCTGCACAAATACTACGGCGACCTGCATGTGTTGCGCGGTATCGACCTGACGGTCGGTAAAGGTGAGAGCGTCATTCTGCTGGGCGCCAATGGCTGTGGTAAATCCACACTGTTGCGTTGTCTGAACGGCCTCACCACCTATCAGCAGGGCAGTGTCACGGTTGCCGGGCAGGCGCTCGAAAAGCTGACCCGGCGTCAGCTGAGACAGCTTCGGTGCAGTGTCGGTGTGGTGTTCCAGCAGTTCAATCTGGTGCAGAACGTCAGCGTGCTGCAGAACGTGCTGTTCGGCGCCATGGGGCATCAGCGCCTTGGCCTGATGGGCACATGGGCAGTCACGGCCAGCGACCGGCTGCGGTCTCAGGCGATGGAGGCGCTGGACCGGGTGGGGCTGGCGGAGAAGGCGGCCATGGATTGCCGCCAGCTTTCCGGGGGACAGCAGCAGCGTGTCGCCATCGCACGCACGCTGATGCAGGACGCGGATATCATTATCGCCGACGAGCCGGTGGCAAGCCTGGATCCCCGTGCCGGCAGGGAAATCATGGACCTGCTGATGGACGTTGCCAGTGAGCGGTCCATTACCGTTCTGTGTACGCTCCATCAGCTTGAGCTGGTGGAGGCCTACGGCGATCGTATCGTTGGCATGAAAGCCGGCAGGATCATTCTGGACCAGCCCCGTAAGCAGGTCTCGTTCAGTGCCATTCAAAGCCTGTATGCCGGTGATGCCCGTGTTGATCCCCGGCCGCAGGCTCTGCTTGCTTCCTGACGCGCACTCACACCGGAGTTCAAGATGTCTTCCGATCCACAAGGTTATCTGCCGCCCCGCCTGCGGATGCCGTCACCGTTTGTGTGGGGCACCACCCTGGTATTCCTTGCCTTTCTGATCCAGGGAGT
>JBMCIH010000179.1:0-5377 GCA_048617055.1 Marinobacter sp.
CTGGGCATGAGCCGTACCGAGATCCGCTGTCCCCGCTGTGACAGCCACCTGGGCCATGTCTTTCCCGACGGGCCGCCGCCCACAGGGCAGCGCTACTGTCTGAACTCGGTGGCGATGACCTTCCGCCCCAACTGACGCATCAGAGGTGCCGGGTACCGGCACCTGCTTTCAGAGTACCGGTACCCCGGATGCCCTCGCAGTGCTGATCACCGTGCTGGCCAGGTAACCCGTATAGCCGACGTACACCGCCAACAGCAACGCCCCCTCCCAGCGCAGAATGATGCGCCTGCCGCCGAAGCTCCCATACGCCATCAGGAACAGCCCCAGAGTCACCGCCATCATGACCGACCAGTCCCGGTAAAGGATGGTGGCTTCCGCCATCATGGGCTCGATGGTGGCGGCAATGCCCACCACGGCCAGGGTATTGAAAACGCCGGAGCCCAGAATGTTGCCCAGGATCAGATCATGCTCCTTCTTGCGTACTGAGGCGATACCGGCGGCCAGCTCCGGCAGTGAGGTGCCAATGGCCACGATGGTCAGGCCGATGATCAGGTCGCTGACACCCAGCGCCTGTGCCACATAGACCGCGCCCCAGACCAGCATCCGGGAACTGACCAGCAGCAGTATCAGCCCCACCAACAGCCACATGAGTGCGCGGTTCAGTGGCATGGGGTGGGTGGCCAGTTCCGCCTCGGCCTCACCACCGAGGGCGTCGCCTTTGCCCCTTATGCCCTGCACAATGGACCAGCCCATAATCACCGTGAACACGATCAGCAGCACCCAGCCATCCAGCCGGGTCAGTTCGCCGTCCAGCAACTGCCAGCCCGCCAGCAGGGTAATGCCGATGAGGATAGGCAGTTCCTTGCGCAGGATCTGGGAGTGCACTTCAATGGGACTGACCAGGGCCACCAGGCCCACGATCAGCGCAATATTGGTGATATTGGAGCCATAGGCATTGCCCAGGGCCAGCCCCGGATTGCCGTCGCTTGCGGCGATGGCGGACACCGCCAGTTCGGGAGCCGATGTGCCAAAGCCGATCACCACCATACCGATCAGCAGCGGTGACATGCCCAGGTGGGCGGCAGTGGCGGCCGCGCCTTCAACGAAGCGGTCCGCACTCCAGACCAGCAGGATCAGGCCTGCAATAATGGCGAGCAAGGCAAGCAGCATCAGTTTCCCTCAACAAGACAAAAATCCCGGGTTAGTGACTGAACGGACGGGGGTTTCCGTTCGTATCCCTGTGGGCGACGACGTTACCGTAAAACCGGAGTAAAGGTAAGCACCGGGTAATCCCCTATGGCGGGCCTTGGCGTTTTCCCCCAACATCCGACTAAAGTTGCGGTGACTGCGTACGCAAAAATACGCATGATGAGGCGCCCGACAACACCAGAATTCCCGAGAGTCTGCCAGTTTCCGGATTCAATAGTTGGCATGCTCTGCATTTTGTTATCCCGCCATAAACCGGGATAATGTCACATTTTCCGGGCCCGGCTGCTGATCGTGGCGGCCCGACAGGTTCAATAACTCGCTAAGGTGACTAGCAAATGGCTGTAAGACAGGCAGACGTAGTGCTGGTCGGCGGTGGCGTCATGAGCGCCACTCTCGGCATGATGCTCAGGCAGCTGGATCCGTCCCTGGACATCGTCATGGTGGAGCGTCTTGATCACGTGGCCCATGAGAGCACTGACGGATGGAACAACGCGGGGACCGGCCATGCCGGCTACTGCGAACTCAATTACACCCCGGAAACCGACGATGGCGATGTGAGCATCGACCGCGCGCTGACCATCAATGCTTCCTTCGAGATATCCCTGCAGTTGTGGTCCTGGCTGGTGAAGCAGGGCATGCTGCCGGAGCCGAAGACCTTCATCAACCGTACGCCGCACATGAGTTTTGTGTGGGGGGATGAGGGCGTGGCCTTCCTCAAGCGCCGCCATGAAAAGCTCAAGGCGCACCATCTGTTCCGTGAGATGGAGTATACCGAGTCCCCGGAAACCCTGCGGGAGTGGATGCCGCTGGTGGTGAAGAACCGTGACCCCATGCAGCGGGTGGCCGCTACCCGGGTGAGCCATGGCGCAGACGTGGACTTCGGGTCGCTGACCCGCAGCATGGTCAAGTACCTCCAGAGTACCCCCAACTTTGAGCTTATGCTCAGCTGTCCGGTGCAGGATCTGACCAAGCAGGAAAACGGCCGCTGGAAGGTCCGGGTCAAGGACCAGAAGACCGGTACCACCAGAAAAATCGACGCCGGCTTTGTGTTCCTCGGTGCCGGTGGTGGCGCGCTGCCCATGCTGCAGAAGTCCGATATCGACGAAGCCAGGGGCTACGGCGGTTTCCCGGTCAGCGGGCAGTGGCTGGTCTGCCAGAAGCAGGACATCGTGACCCAGCATCGGGCCAAGGTTTACGGCAAGGCTCCCATAGGCGCGCCACCCATGTCGGTGCCCCACCTGGACACCCGCATCATCAACGGCAAGCCGGCGCTGCTGTTCGGCCCCTTTGCCGGCTTTACCACCCGCTTCCTCAAGCAGGGCTCCGTGTTTGACCTGTTCGGTTCGGTCAAGCCCACCAACCTGCGCCCCATGCTGTCGGTCAGCCGCACCAACATGGACCTGACCCGCTACCTGATCGGCGAGGTGTTCCAGTCCCACAGTGACCGGGTCGCCTCCCTGCGCAACTTCTTCCCCGACGCGCGGGAGGAGGACTGGAAACTGCAGGAGGCCGGTCAGCGGGTGCAGATCATCAAGAAAACCAAAACCGGCGGCGGCAAACTGGAATTCGGCACCGAGATTGTCGCCGCCAAAGACGGTACCCTGGCCGCCCTGCTGGGGGCGTCCCCGGGTGCGTCCACAGCGGTTCATGCCATGCTGGACGTGATCCATCGCTGCTTCAGCGAGCGGGTGGACTCGTCGCAATGGCAGGAACGCCTGCGGGAGATCATTCCCTCCTATGGCCAGTCCCTGGTGGACGACGAAGCCCTGCTGACCCGGGTCCGGGAGCACACCCTCAGCACGCTGGGTCTGAAAGAGACCTCCTGAGCAATGCCGGGAAGCCCCACGGGCTTCCCGCGCCCTGCTTGTCTATTCCTGCATGATCTCACCGACAGTTTTTGAGAACGATTCGTTCTCAATTTTCTTGTTTCCGGAAAAATGGCTTGTTAACAGGGTGTTATCAGTCAAGTCCGTGCCCGGGCCGGCAAGCCGGGGGTCTGATTCATGGCTATACTCATCAGGGTCTTATCGGCAGACCTGTTAAGGAGCAACTATGGCTAAGCGCGAATCCAAGTTCGACCCCAACAAGGGCTACGTGGCCCTGCTGGGCTGGAGCCTGAACGCCGTCGAGGCGGCGGACGGTTTTGACCGCCGCTATGTTGTGGTCGCCCCGGACTGGGCGGAAGCCTATTGCGAAGAGCATGACATTCCCTACGTACCCTGGAACTTCGAGCGGCTCAATGACCGCTCGGTGGAAATTGCCCAGACCCTGAAAGACATGGGTGTGGATGTGGCAATCCCCCTGTTCGAGGAAACCGTGGAATGGGCCGGGGCCATCAACTCGGTACTGATGGACAAGCCGCGACTGTTTGGGCAGGCCATGCTGCTGCGGGACAAGGCACTGATGAAGCGTCGTGCCCAACTGGGCGGCATCCGGGTTGGCATCTTTGAGGAGGCTCACGACCGGGGCGACGTTATCCGTTTCCTGAAGCGGGTCAACCAGACCCTGCTCAAACTCGATGGTGACCCCAACGACCCCATTCACCTCAAGGCCTTTGACAAGGCCGGTTGTCTTGGGCACCGGGTGATCCGCACGCCGGACGAGGTGGATCTCATTCCCGAGGAAGAGTTTCCGGTACTGATGGAGTCCCACCTTGATGGCTGGGAGTTCGCCGTGGAGGCGTGGATCCACAACGGCAAGATCGCCTTTCTCAACATCTCAGAGTACGTGACCCTCGGGTACTCGGTGTTCGTGCCGGCGACACCGGACCTGGAAAAATACCGGGACCAGATCCGGGGTGAAATCGAGAAACTGATCAAGACCTTCGATATCGATTTCGGCTTTATCCATCCCGAATACTTCGTGACCAGTGACAGGACCATGTACTTCGGTGAGGTTGCCTACCGGCCACCGGGCTTCAAGGTGTTCGAACTGCTTGAACGGGCCTATGGTTTCAATGCCTACCAGGCGCTGATCATGACCTTTGACCCGAAAACCACCGACGAGGAGGTCAAGGCCTTCTTCCCGAAAGAGGTGGTGGACGCCAAGGGCTACGCCGGCTGTTTCGGGGTTTACCCGCGCCGCCGGGTGGTCAGCAAGCTGGAGATACCGGAAGAGACCGAAAACCACGAGTACTTCGAGTCCCATGAACTGACAGCACCCCTGGAGGAAACGGTCACCAAACGCACAGCCTTTGGCACCCACTGGGGGCTGATCTACTTTTTCGGTGACGACCCCTATCGCATGCGGGATCTGCTGAAACATCAGGAAGAGCTGGACTTCTATGTATAATCGGCCTGAACGACTGACATGAGCCCGGCAGGGCTCTGAGGATTTCAGGTTTGACGGATAACAGTGAACAGGCGGTTTCCGGGGAAGCGGCGCAACAGTTGGCCATCCGGGCGAAGCGGCTGGACGATGCCATTGCCCTGGTGGCGGCCAGCCCGGAATTTTCCCGGCTGTCGAAGATGCCCCGGCTGCTGGACAGCGCCCGCCAGGTGCTTATGGTGGAAGGGGGCTGCGCGGAAGTGGAAGCCCGGGCAGAGGCCATAGAACAGGGCGGCATCTTTCAGGGATCCGACTGGGCCGACCCGCAGATTCTTGTGCCTTCGCTGGCGTCTCACTCCCTGCGCAGTCCCCAGATGGCGACGGTGGTGGTTGAGGCGCTGAGCGAACTGCGGTTGCTGGCCGTGGCCAAGGGCCGCTACCAGCATCCCCATATCTCCGCCGAGCAGGCCCATCACTACCTGGCCCAGGTGCTGGCCATGAATCTTGAGCTGCTGTTCGGTACGCCTTCCGAAGCGGAACGGGAGCAGCAGGGGCGGCTGGCTACCATCAGCCGTGCGGTTATCCGGCACCTGGCCGAGCGCATCGGCTACGAGCATGTCATCGACCAGCTGATCGACGAGATCTGGCGGATACTGAACCAGCGCCCCATTCAGGTTGGGGACGTGCGCCAGATGATTACCCAGATCGCCCGCTGCCGGGTGAATCCGGAGATTGACCTGGGGGGCAGCGGCCAGGGCGCGGACCGGCTGATCAGCAGCCTGTTCGGGCCTACCCAGGCCTGTCGCGAGGATCCGGGTGTAGCGGTCTACGAGGAGCGGCTGGGGGCCATGGACGCGGTGGCGCTGCAGAGCGAGGCCACCGGTTGTGCCCGGGCCATGCA
>JBMCIH010000180.1:0-5365 GCA_048617055.1 Marinobacter sp.
AGACTCCGTCTTTCCAGGAGGCGACCCGGATATACGGCCTTACCGTGCTGGCGTTGTCCACCAGGTGAAGCTCGTCCGCCAGCCCCACCGAATCCCGGATATTGGCAAAGGTCCGGGGTACCCGGCTGATCACCTTGCCTTCCGGCACACTGTGGCCCCCTGCCTGCACCCGTGAGGCCACGCGGGCGTTGTGCAGGCCGGTGTCACCCAGGTGAAAATAGAAGATATGGACACGAAAACCGGCTGCCTTGGCGGTGGCGATAAAGTCCAGCTTGGACGGGTGAGAATAGACAGTTTCAAAACAGAAGGTCTGGCCTTCCTCCACCAGGCGCACGCGTTCCTTCTCGGCAATCAGCGCGGCCTCATAGCTGTGGGCTTCCGGTTCTGCCGGCCAGAGCGTCCGTGCTATGTTATCGGCGTTGATCAGGGGAATATTCTTTGGTTTCAGGAAACGTTCGTAGAACGTTGTTTTGCCGGCACCATTTCCTCCGGCAAGCAGCCATAGCTCAGGCTGCATGGTCCTGCCCGCTCAGGGGCTCGAAACGTCCATTGCGGAACTGGCCGGTAATCTTCTGACCATCGGGGTAAATGGCCTCCAGGTACCCGGGCCGACGCTCGGATGCCTGGTATACGATCCGGTCCCGGGCAATGTGGCGGGACAACTCCCCGGACTCACGGTCGGCCTCCACCTCGGCCCAGATGTCGTCACTGGAAACCGGCTCCGGCATCACCGGCTCTACCCGGACCCTGCGCACACCCTGACTGATGGCGATAAGGTCCTCGGCACTCACCTCTCCGGCAACCGCCCGGCCAATCTCGGCCCAGAACTCAATCTGCTTGGGCGTGGAGCGTCGCTGAACCTGTGCTTCCGCCGCTGCATGACGCACAAGGGTATCTTCAAGTCTGACCGGGGTAGTCATGGAACCTCCTGACCATTATCTGAGCACCTGGATACACATTACCACAGTTGTAGCACTTTGCAACAGGCGCCCGCCCCTCCCATAGGACGAGTCTGTTGCCTGCAGACCCGGCAGAAACTCACCAGGCCAGCCAGATCACATGGCGCGCCCCTTTCCCCGGGCGATGGGCCCGCACGGTGACCGGCTCCACCGATAGCCCGGCGCGCTTGAGCCGTTCCGTAAAGGCGGGGTCCTGCCCCGCCGACCAGTAGGCCAGGATGCCGTCAGGTCGCAGCGCCGACTGGGCCGCCGCTATGCCGGCTGTGGTATAGAGCCAGTCGTTTTCCTTACGGGTCAGGCCTTCGGGGCCGTTGTCGATATCCAGCAGGATGGCATCATAGGCCCCCGGCGAGGAGCGGATCAGCGCCACCACGTCCCCGATATGCACCCGCGCCCGGGGATCCCTGAGCGGGTAGCCCGCCGCGCTGCCCAGGGGCCCGAGATTCCATTGCTCCACCTCCGGAACCAGCTCGGCCACGGTCACCTCCGCCCGGGGGCCCAGTGACTGGAGCGCGGCCGCCAGGGTAAAACCCATTCCCAGACCGCCGATCAGAACCCTGGGTGCAGGATTGTCCGCCAGCCGCTCACAGGCCAGGGTGGCCAGCGCATCCTCCGAGCCATGCAGACGGCTGTTCATCAGCTCGCCCGGGCTGCCTGCGATCCTGATGGAGAATTCCTCGTTACGCTGCAACAGACGCAGCTGTGTTCCCTTGCCGGGAATAATGGCGGTGCCAAGCTGTTCAAAGCGGGCCATGGAGCGCCTCGTGCCTATGGATGTATCCAGGAAGAAGGTGGAGATTACACTGCCAGCAGATACAAAGCACTGCCAACCTGCGCCATGCCCTCACTCCGGCGTCCCATCCCCGGGATGATGGGCCACCGTGATAACTGAGCCAGATCAAGTTTCACCGAACTAAGTAAGCGGGACGGTGACTGCTCGTATAGTCTTGCGACATATTCTTATTACCAGATGACAAAATGTCCGGATCAGTGCTGGCCACGGAAAAACGCAGTTCCTTGATCGCGGTGCCCCAGCTGGTGGGCATCCTCCTTGTCGTGGCGCTGCTGCACCAGGTGGCCTCGGAGCAGTTTCTGCTGTTCCATACCCTGGTGGAAATGCTGCGAATTGTGGTGCTCTGTGGCCTGTTCGCCCTGGCGTGGCACACCCGCGAATGGTCCGGAAACCAGTTTCTCAAGGTGGTGGGCATCGCCGCCATCTTCATTGCCGGCTTCGAGCTGTTTCACACCCTCAGCTATCGTGGCATTGGATCCTTCGGTGTCGACGATGGCAACCTGCCCACCCAGCTCTGGATCGCATTCCGTTACCTGGAGGCCGTTGCCTTTCTGCTGGCGGCCCTTCTGATCGCACGGCCAGTACGTGCGGCCTGGCTGGTCGGCCTTTTCGGTGCACTCTCAGCGGCGCTGATCCTGCTGCTGGTCAGCGGCCTCTTTCCGGATAGCCATGTTGATTCTCAAGGGCTGACCCCGTTCAAGATTGCCTCAGAATACTGCATTGCCCTCAGCTTCCTGCTGGCAATGGTGCTGCTGTACCGGCAGAGGGCCCGGTTCGAGCCAAGGGTTCACTGGCTGATCCAGGCTTCCCTGGTCTGCAACACTCTGTCCAGCCTCGCCTTTACCCAGTATGTCAGCGTGTACGGCTTTGCCAATGAGGTAGGACACTATTTTCTGTTTCTTTCCGCCTACCTGGTATACCGGGGCGTGCTGGTGACCGCCCTGGTTGCGCCCTATCAGTTGATGTTCCGGGACCTCAAGCATCATCAGGAGCATCTGGCAGACCTTGTGGCGGAGCGAACGGACCAGCTTCAACGCAGCGAGCTGCTCAACCGGAACTTTATTGAGCATTCGCCAGCGGCAACGGTGCTGACAAACCCCGAGGGGAAAATCACGCTCACCAACCCTGCTTTTGATTCACTGACCGGCAAGGCAGGGGCGGAAATAACCGGCAAGTCCGTTTTCGAGGTGGCATCCCCCGAGCTGGCCGCAGCTGTTGACCGGGGCAACCAGGCGGCCAGGCTGGCGGGTAAGGCGATTACCACGACCGAAGCGCTCCGGCTGCATGGCGAACCACGGTTGTTTGACGCTGTGCATTTCCCCCTGTTCGACCAGGACGGCCAGCTAACCGGCATAGGCGCGATCGGTACCGAAGTCACAGAGCACCGCCGGCTGCAGGCCAACTATGAGCTTATGGTCAACGCATCCATGGATGCGCTCCTGCTTATCGACACGGAGGGCAACTTCGTGCAGGTCAATCAGGCGGCGGTGGAACTCACGGGTTACCGGGAAGACGAGTTGCTGTCCATGAACCTCTGCGACATCGATGCCGATCCGGAAGCCGGTGCCCTCTCAGAGCGGCTCGGCCACTCCATGGATGAGAAGGCCGGACGCTTCGAGTCCCGCTGGCGCCGGAAAAACGGCAACCTCCGCGATGTCGAAATAAGCGTCCAGGTCTTTGATGGGGTGGTAACCAACGGATTCTGTGCGTTCGTAAGGGACATTACCCGCCAGCGGGCTGACCTTCGCCGCATTGAGTTCCTGGCACGGTTTGATGCGCTCACCGAACTGCCCAACCGTAGCCGTTTCGAGGAACTTGCCCGGCACCGCCTCCACTCTGCAAGACGGACCGGACAGAAGGCGCTCCTGGTGTATATCGACCTTGATAACTTCAAGGATATCAACGACTCGCTGGGCCACTGCATGGGCGATGCCCTGCTGCGGGAGCTCGGCGAACGGCTGCGGGCGCTCGCCGACAGGCAGCGTCTGCTTGCCCGCGCCTCAGGCGACGAGTTCATTGCCCTTCTGGAGGTGCCCCCGGCATCCGGCGAGGCCGTGGTCGCAACGGAGGTTGCCCGTATTCAGCAGGCGATCAGCTCGCCGGTGAGTATCGACGGGCACCAGTTACTGAGTACTGTTTCCATTGGGGTCGCCCTGTTTCCCGACGACGGGCAGGACTACAGCACCCTCTACCGTAACGCCGACACCGCTATGTACGCTGCCAAGGCCAGCGGCCGTAACACTTACCGGCGGTTTGACAAAGCCATGCAGGAAAGGGCCTCGGAGCGTCAGACCCTGCTGGCAGAACTCCGCGGCGCGCGACAGCGCGGCGAGTTGTCGCTGCACTATCAGCCCCAGCTGGACCTCACTGAAGGCCGGGTGGTCGGGGCGGAAGCGCTGCTGCGCTGGCATCACCCGGAACTGGGCCCGGTCTCCCCGGCCCGGTTCATCCCTATCGCCGAGGAAAGCGGCCTGATTGTCGAAATCGGCGAATGGGTTCTCAGGAAAGTTTGTTTGCGGGGCCGGGCCTGGCAGCGCGCAGGCCTGCCGCCGATCACCCTGGCCGTCAACGTCTCGGCCATCCAGTTTCAGCGGCCGGACCTGCCAGCAACGGTCGCACGTGTTCTCGCGGAAACCGGGTTCGACGGCAGGCATCTCGAACTTGAACTGACGGAATCCGTGCTGGCCGGTGACGAAGCCCGGGTGGCGGACACCATAGGTCAGCTCAAGCAACACCAGGTACGGGTCGCTATCGATGATTTCGGTACCGGCTATTCCAGCATGGCCTACCTGAACCGCTTTGCCGTGG
This sequence comes from Marinobacter sp., assembly GCA_048617055.1. GTDB lineage: Bacteria > Pseudomonadota > Gammaproteobacteria > Pseudomonadales > Oleiphilaceae > Marinobacter. The sequence goes on from JBMCIH010000180.1 coordinate 4,561, forward strand.
ATAAACTGAAAATCGACCAGTCCTTTATCCGCGACATGGCCACAGACCACAACAGCGCATCGGTAGTCACTGCCATCATCAGCCTCGCCCACAGCCTGGGCCTGAAGGTTATTGCCGAGGGTGTGGAGACAGAGCAACAGGTGGCGCAGCTGCGCCAACTCAACTGCGATGAAGCCCAGGGCTACCACTTCGGCAGGCCCATGCCTGCCGGGGCCTTCGAGGCCAGCCTCCGGCGGCTTCCCGAGCAGACCTGACACCCACTTACGCAAGTAACCAGGACGTACCTTCGGTAGAACTTACCGCCTCCCGGTAAGATTTACCGGCACAATGTTTACAAACTGCTCGCAGAATTAATGGCAAAAGACTGAGAAGCCGGCATTTCCGGGCCCTGGACCCATAAATTGCGTAACGGAGTTACAGCTGGCACAGCAGATGCAAAATCCTCTGGGCACAACGCATGAAGCGTTATATCAAACCGATATCCATGAGGAGAATGATCGTGCACAAGCTTGTAAAAACCTCTTTGATCCTTGCAGCCTTCTCACCCTCACTGGTTCTGGCCCAGGCGATCGGCGGCGATCGTGAAGTCACAGTCAGCGGCCAGGGCCAGAGCGACAAGGACCTGGACAACAATGCCTTTTCGATGACGGCCAGCTACGGTCAGTACCTCGACGACCAGGGCCAGATCGGTGTCCGCCAATCCCTGAGCGTGTCAGACCCTGAAGGGGGCGGCACCGACTTCGATGGGGCAACGGTGGGCTACTATGACTACCACTTCGGCCAGGGCAAGACACGCCCCTTCGTG
>JBMCIH010000181.1:0-5357 GCA_048617055.1 Marinobacter sp.
GCCAGCTCCAGGTAGCGGCGCTCTTCCGACGCGCTCATGTGCTGGTAGTGGATCCAGCGCAGGCCGTGGCAGGCGATCTCGTGGCCATCACGGACAAACGCCTCCACCACCTCCGGGTTGCGGGCCATGGCCATGGTGACACCGAACACCGTCAGCGGCAGTCCGCGCTCGCGGAACTCCCTCAGTATCCGCCACACACCCGCGCGGGAACCGTATTCGTAGAGGGACTCCATGCTCATGTGCCGGTCATGGTAGGCCTCGGCCCCGATAATGTCGGACAGAAAGGTTTCCGAGTGCTCGTCACCATGGAGTACGCAGTTCTCGCCGCCTTCCTCGTAGTTCAGTACAAACTGAACGGCAACCCGTGCATTGCCGGGCCAGTGCGGGTACGGCGGAGTTTCACCATAGCCCCGCATGTCCCGGGGATAATGTTCAGACTCGTTCATGTCGGTTTTTCCAGGCCGCATCCCCGCAGGATCACTTCGGTGAGGAAGTCGGCGGCGTGGTCGAAGTCGCGCTTCTCGTACTCCGCCTTGTTCTCCACCATCAGGATCTGCACCTGGAAGTCGGCATAATGTTGGGTGGATGACCAGATCAGGAAAATCAGCTGCACCGGGTCCACCGGTGCCATGCGGCCATCGTCGATCCACTGCTGCATGACCTCCGCCCGGCCGCGAACCCATTCCCGCATGTTGGTGCGCAGGTGATCCATCAAAAACGGAGCGCCCTGGATGATCTCCATGGCAAACAGCCGCGAAGCCAGCGGATAGCGCCGGGACATCTCCACCTTGGTGCGGATGAAGGTGGCCAGTGCCACCGCCGGATCATCCTCCGGCCGGATATCAGAAAATACCTTGTTCCAGCGCCCCAGGATGTCGTCGAACATGGCGCTGTACATGCGTTTCTTGTTGCTGAAGTAATACAGCACATTGGATTTGGGCAATCCGGCCCGCTCGGCGATGTTCTGGATGGTGGCGCCCTTGTATCCGTGCTGGGCAAATTCCTGTTCAGCAGCCTGCAGGATCTTTTCCCTGTTGCGCTCCCGTATCCGGCCCGGGCGATACCGGCGGCCATTGCTGACCTGTCTGTCACGGGTGGAAACGGGGGCGTCTGCGACTGGTTGGCTGGTCATGAGCTTCTCACTTGTTGTCCATGGATTCAGGAGTCCGGCAGAGTGATTCTGCCGGACTCCGGTTACGGATCAAAAGTGGAATTTCACCAGTGCGCTGACAGAACTCTGAGTATCAATCAAAGTATCGTCCAGGCCGAACTTGTTATTCCAGTACTGGTACTCGACCCCGGCATAGAGCACGCCCGGCTCGCCCCAGAAATTGCTGACGTCCAGCTTGATCTGCGGTGTGAACTGGAACTCCGACTCATGGTCACTGGCGGATGTGGACCAGTCGATGTAGCCGTCCACCAGGAACCGCGCCGGCCCCACATTGAACGGCACACCCCAGGTTACGGTCATCTGCCAGTCGTCACTGATCTCGCTGTTGTTGACATAGTAGAAGGCCGTGTTGAAGTAGTTGAAGGCCGGCACGTCCCAGGCCAGGCCAAAACCGGTCAGGTAGTTGTTGACCTGGGTACCACCACCAAATTCATACTGGGCTGCCAGGAACACATCCTTCACCGGCCCGACAGACAGATCCTGCCCGGTCAGCCAACTGCCGTTAACGGTTGGCGAAAACTCACCGTAGACGTTGTCTTCGCCATCACGATCACTGCGTGGCTGGTCCCGGTCGATAAAGAAGAAGGTGCCACCCCAGTTGTGGGCGGTAACGTTCTCGAATGTGAAGTAGGTGGCCTCGCCCTCATCGCCGCCATCACCACCAGCGTCGAACTCAACGTATTGGTAGTCGGCGCTGTGCAGTACCGAAATGCTGGAGCCACCAAAGAATTTCTCGGCATGCGCGACCGGGGCAAAGGAGGCTGCAGCAACACAGCCGGCGATCAGCGTTTTATGAAGTGCTTTCATGGTAAAACCTCTCTGGTTACTTTCTTTTTGAGTCATCGTTGGCAATCAGTTGAACATTATTATTAGTGGCCGGGCCGGTATGGCTGGCCGAGGGAAAGCGGTGTATTGAGCCGGGTGCGAACCGGATTGAAGGACAGCAGCACCAGCATCAGGATGGTGACCACATAGGGCAGCATGGCCAGCAGTTCGGTCGAACTGCGCCAGCCCAGCCCCTGCAGCACCAGGTGCAGGATGCTGGCGGCACCGAACAGGTAGGCCCCCAGCAGCACCCGTTCCGGGCGCCAGGTGGCAAAGACCACCAGGGCCAGGGCAATCCAGCCCCGCCCGGCGGTCATGTTCTCGGTCCACATCGGGGTGTAGGCCAGCGAAAGATAGGCCCCGGCCAGCCCTGCCATGGCACCGCCAAAGGCCACCGCCAGGTAGCGCACAACCAGCACTTTCAGGCCATTGGCGTTGGCGGCGTCGGGCGACTCCCCCACCGCCCGCAGTACCAGACCGCCACGGCTGTAGCGCAGGAACAGGGTGATGCCGGCACAGGCCAGCAGCGAGAAGTAGACCAGCAGGTCCTGGTGAAACAGCACACGGCCGAGCACGGGAATATCGCTGAGCAGGGGAATGGCGATCCGCCCGAAGCCATCGATGGACTCGCCCACGAAACCGGCCCCCACAAAAGCACTGAGACCGGTGCCAAAGATGGTCAGTGCCAGCCCCGCCGCGTATTGGTTGGCGGCCAGGGTTACCGCCATAAAGGCGAACAGCAGCGACATGCCCATGCCGGCAAGGATGGCCGCCACCACACCCACAGCCAGGCTGCCACTGGTGATGGTGGCCACGAAGCCCGCCACCGCGCCCATCAGCATCATGCCCTCCTGCCCCAGGTTGAGTACGCCGGAGCGTTCGCAGATCAGCTCGCCGAGGGCCACCAGCAACAGGGGCGTTCCGGCCACAACCGTGGCGGCCAGCACGTTGGTCAACAGTTCCATATCAGGCCTCCCGGAGGGCAGCGGGCGCCGCCGGCTTGATGGCCACCTGTGCCGGGCGGCGCAGGCGGATGCGGTAGTGGATAAAGGCGTCACAGGTAAGCAGGTAGAACAGCAGCAGCCCCTGGAACAGCCCGGTCACCGCCTTGGGCATGTTCATGGCGATCTGCAGCATCTCGCCGCCGATAAAGGTCAGCGCCAGCAACGCACTGGAGGCAATGATGCCCAGTGCGTGCATGCGCCCCAGGAAGACCACGATGATGGCGGTATAGCCGTAACCGGGCGAAACCTGGGGTACCAGCTGGCCGATAGGCCCGGTGACTTCCGCGGCACCGGCCAGGCCGGCCGTGGCACCGCCCACCAGAAACGCGAACCAGGTCAGGCGGCGGGCGCTGAAGCCGGCAAAGGCGGCCGCACGCTGGTCCTGACCCACCACATTGAGCTGGAAGCCGATGAAACTGCGGGCAAACAATACCCACACTGCCACCGCCGCCAGCAGCCCGAAGGCCAGGCCGAGATGCAGCCGGGTGCCGGAGATCAGCGCCGGCAGCAGGGCGGCATCGGCAAACATCTCCGACTGGGGAAACCCGAAACCCATGGGGTCCTTGAGGGGCCCGTGTACCGTGTACAGCAACAGGTTCAGGGCAATGTAATTGAGCATGATGGTGGTCAGGATCTCGTTGCAGTTCAGGTGGGTCTTCAGCCCCGCCGCGATGGCGGCCCAGAACATGGCTCCCAGCACACCCGCCAGCAGGACCAGAGGCAACACCCAGAAACCGGTCGCGTCGAGTAGCGCCACAGCTACCACACTGGTGCCCAGGGCGCCGATGAGAAAGTGGCCCTCGGCGCCGATATTCCAGAGCCGGGCCCGGTAACAGACCGTGAGGCCGGTGGCACACAGCAGCAGCGGTGCCATTTTCAGGCCCAGTTCCGCCAGTCCGTCCAGATCACTGACCGGGGTAATGAAGAAGAAGGTGAGCCCCTCTACCGGGTCCTTGCCCATGGCCAGGAAGAGTGCGAAGCCGGTGGCCACGGTCAGCACCAGAGCCAGCAGTGGTGAAACCCAGCGCATCAGCGCCGAGTCCACCGGGCGACGTTCAAGCTGCAGCATGGGTCGTCTCCCCGGTGCCGAAGTCGCCCGCCATCCACTGCCCCAGCTGCCCGATGCTGACGTCGGCGGTGGCCGCAAGCGGTGACAGGCGGCCATGGCAGATGGCGCCAAGGCGGTTGCACAACTGGTAAAGCTCGTCCAGATCCTCGGATATCAGCAGAATGGCCGCGCCCTGGTTGCGCAGAGCGACCAGCGTTTCATGGATGGCGACGGCGGAGCCCACGTCAACGCCCCAGGTGGGGTGGGACGCCACCAGCAGGCGCGGGTTCTGCAACGCCTCCCGACCGATGATGAACTTCTGCAGGTTACCGCCGGACAGGCTGGCGGCGACACTGCCCTCGCCATTACAGCGGACGTCGAAACGCCGGATAACCTCCCGGGCGAAGGCGCTGACGCGGCCGGCACGGATCAGTCCCCGCTTCACCAGCCCCTGGCCCGCGGTCAGCAGCGCGTTGTCGGACAACGACATGGCCGGCACCGCGCCCCGGCCCAGACGTTCCTCGGGCACAATGGCCATGCCCTGGCGGCGGCGCCGGTGCGGCGGCAGGGCACCTATGGGCCGGCCTGAAAATTCGATGGTGCCCGGGGCCACCAGAATCTCCCCCGACAGCGCCTTGAGCAACTCATCCTGGCCATTGCCGGCCACCCCGGCGATACCCACGATTTCCCCCGCGCGCAACTCCAGCCGGACGTCCGCCAGACTGGTACCGAAAGGGTCCAGGCTCTTCCAGCTCAGGTCATGGACACGCAACAGAACGTCACCGGGCTGCGCCCGGCTCACGTCGGTCGAAAGAGGCGTGTCCTCGCCCACCATCAGGCGGGCAATATCGGTGGTGGTCACCTCCGCCGGACGGCAGTCGCCACTGACCCGGCCCTGCCGCAGTACCGTGGCCCGGTCACACAGGCTGCGCACTTCTTCCAGCTTGTGGCTGATAAACAGAATGCTGCAGCCTTCCCTGGCCAGCTGGCGCAGGGTGGTGAACAGGGCTTCCACCTCCTGGGGCGTCAGCACCGAGGTGGGTTCATCCAGGATCAGCAGCGTGCTTTCCTGAATCAGGCAGCGGACGATTTCCACCCGCTGACGCTCACCCATGGACAGGGTGCTCACGTAGCGGCGCGGATCCAGGGCCATACCATAGCGTTCCGACACCTCGCGAATGCGCTGATCCAGCCTGCGCCGGTCCCGGGCCTCATCCGCGGGAAGGCCCAGGGCAATGTTCTCGGCAACGGTCAGGGTCTCGAACAGAGAGAAATGCTGGAACACCATGCCAATGCCCATCGCCCGGGC
>JBMCIH010000182.1:0-5335 GCA_048617055.1 Marinobacter sp.
GGTGACCATGAAGATGGTGGTGCCGGTGTCCCGCCAGAGCTTGAGGATCAGCTCGTGCATGTCGCCGCGAATGCCCGGGTCCAGGGCGCCGAAGGGCTCGTCCAGCAGCAGTACACGGGGCCGCATGATGAACGACTGGGCAATGGCCAGGCGTTGCTGCATGCCCCCTGAGAGTTCATGGGGCCACTTGTCGCGGGCGTGGGCCAGGCCCACGGATTCGATCATCCGGTCGACCTTTTCCAGGGCATCGCGGCGGGCCTGTCCGAACAGTCTGCCGAGAAACGGTTTCTGCTCCAGCTCCAGCCCCATCAGCACGTTCTGGCGCACGGTCAGGTGCGGAAACACCGAGTAGCGCTGGAACACGATGCCCCGGTTGCGGTCCGGCTCGCCTGGAAAGTCCTGCCCTTCCAGGGCCAGCTCCCCCCGGGTGGGGCGCTCCTGCCCCAGCAGCATCTTCAGGAAGGTGGACTTGCCACACCCCGAGGCGCCCACCAGGGTGCAGAATTCCCCCTGCTCCACCTTCAGGTTGAGGTTCTCCAGCACGATGGTGCGGCCGTATTCCTTCCACAGTTTTTCGACGGTGATAAAGCTCATCAGTGGCCTCCGGCGTTGTACCAGGGGAACAGCCGGCGGTTGGCCAGCCGCAGCAACTGGTCGATGATGATGGCCAGCAGGGTGATCCACAGCACATAGGGAATGATTACGTCCATGGCCAGGTAGCGGCGCACCAGGAAGATGCGGTAACCCAGGCCCTGCTCGGAGGCGATGGCCTCGGCGGCAATCAGGAACAGCCAGGCGGGGCCCAGGCTCAGGCGCACCGCGTCGATCAGCCGCGGCAGCACCTGGGGCAGTGCCATGCGGGTAACCACCTGCCAGCTATTGGCCCCCAGGGTCTGGATTTTGATCAGCTGTTCCTGGGGCAGCTCCCTTACCCGCTGGGCCACATCCCGCATCATGATGGGGGCGGTGCCGATCACGATCAGCATCACCTTGGACAATTCGCCCAGGCCGAACACAATGAACAGGATGGGCAGTATCGCCAGTGGCGGAATCATTGACAGGGCTGACACCAGCGGCGCCATGCCGGCCCTTGCCAGGGGCAGAATGCCGTTGAGCAACCCCACCACCAGGGCCAGGGAGGCGGCCACGCCGACGCCGATGCCCAGGCGCTGGAGACTGGCGGAGGTATCCTCCCACATCAGGTATTTACCGCTGCGCCGGTCTTCCTGGAAGGCCATACGGTTGACCGCGCTGGTCATCTGTTCCAGGCCGGGCAGCAGCTTGTCGTTGGGATTTTCCGCCAGGCGTTCCTGGGAGGCGGCACCGTAGACCACGATGATCAGCAGGAAGGGGATCAGGCCCAGAAGCAGTGCCATGGCCCTGCCCGGATGGTGGTTGATCAGTCGCATGCAAGGTCTCCTCTGTTCAGCAACACGGCAATGGAACCGCTGTGGTTCGATCTCCCGGGCTTTTGTCCCGCCGTGTAACCTCTCAGAGGTCGGTAACTCTCGGACCAGTCATCCGGGACAGCGCCCGGACCGGAACCCTAGTCACCCATTGGTCAGCCTGTATTCCGCATTCCCTGTGCTGCGGTGTTGCTGTGACTGGATCTGTGTCTTGTAATGGGGAGGGCGTGCAGGGGGCGTGCCAATCCCGGATTGTCTGTTCAAGCCGCTGTTTTCCAGACAATAAATGGCCCTGTCATGCCCCACTCGAGAAATGACGTCCGTCAGCCTCGCACCAGCCTGGTGCGCATCCTGCAAGGTGATGCCCGGTCTTTGGGCGTGTTTGGGTCACCCATGCCCTGATTCGGCCAGCACTGTGGCGATGGCCCGGAACACCTGGGCCATCGCCCGGGGCTGTCGCCCGGGGCCGCCGGCGATATGCCCCCAGTCGGACTCGAGGATCTCAAGGGTGGCTCCGGGCATGGCCGCCGCCTCCCGGCCGGCGTCCTCCACGGTAAAGTAAAGATCAGTACGGCAGGGCAGGACCCGCGTTGGCATGGTGATGCGCGACAGTGCCCGGTTCATATCGCCCTGATTGCCGGGGAAGTTGCCGATATTTCCGTGCTGCCAGGTATCGAGCACAGCCAGCAGGTCGTTGGCATCCTGCTGCAGGTGGTCCTGTTCCCAGAACCGAAGCAGGTCATCCATGGAACGAAAGCCCAGTGCCTCGTATTGCCGGTGGCGAAAGAAAGCCTGGGAGTAGGCCCAGCTGGCGTAAACCCGTGCGAAGGCCCGCAGGCCGGCTGCCGGGGGCCGGGTGTAGTGGCCATCGCGGTAGGCCGGGTCTGCCTTGAGTGCCGCCTTGACCCCTTCCAGGAACAGCCAGTTGTGGGGCGAGCACCGGGCCGTGCAACAGCTTGCCACGACGGCGCCTACCTGGTCCGGGTGGGCGCTGGCCCATTGCAGGGCCTGCATGCCGCCCATGGACCACCCCATGACCAGCGCAACGGCGGCACCGCCGAATACCTCATCAACCAGCCGTTTCTGCAGGGCAACATTGTCGTACAGGCTGACGGCGGGGAAGTAGCCGCCGCCCACGCTGCCGGCGGTGTTGGAAGGCGATGAAGACTCCCCCGCGCCAAGCATGGCGGGGATCACGATGCAGTAGCGGTCCGGGTCCAGCGGGCTCTCGCCCCCCACCAGCGGGTAGTTGCCCTGTGCTGCACCACCATAGTACGTGGGAAGCAGTACCAGGTTATCTTTTGGTGCATTCAGCTCACCGATCTGGTGATAGACCAGGCGGGCATCCGGCAGCCGGCCGCCCTGGCTGAGCGAAAACCCGGGTGCCCTGAACTCGCCGGTTTTCCATTGTTTTTCAGTCATCTGAAACTCCTGGGTCGGGTTCTGACCGGTGTGTTCCTGTGACTATTTACATACACACTGGCATGTATGTTGTATGGAAAGACCATGCCAGGTTCGATGCCGCAAGGGCGGCGTCACACAACATCGCGGATAACAGGACAACCCCATGTCAGATTCGATAGACACCCAAACCCTGAAACAACAGCTGGCGGATGCCGGCGTCAAATACGCCATTGCCAGCTATGTTGATATCCACGGCATCAGCAAGGGCAAGTTTGTACCAGTTGCCCACATCGGTCAGATGATGGAAGGCTCGGAGCTCTATACCGGTGCCGCCCTGGATGGCGTGCCCCAGGACATTTCCGACGATGAAGTGGCCGCCATGCCCGACGCTTCCGGAGTCGCCATCTGCCCCTGGAACCGGCAGCTGGCCTGGTTTCCCGGCAACCTGTACCTCAATGGCAGACCCTTTGAGGCCTGCTCCCGGAACATCTTCCGTCGTCAGCTCGATGCGGCTGCGGACATGGGCTACCGTTTCAACCTGGGCATCGAGACCGAGTTCTTCCTGTTCCGGGACACCGAAGACGGCGGCTTTGCACCGGTCAGCGAGCGGGATACCGCCGGCAAGCCGTGCTATGACCCCCGGACCATGATGGACAACCTGGCGATCATGGATGAGATCGTCGAGGCCATGAATGAGCTTGGCTGGGATGTGTACTCCTTCGACCATGAAGACGCCAATGGCCAGTTCGAGACCGACTTCAGATACGCCGATGGCCTCACCATGGCGGACCGGTTTGTGTTCTTCCGCATGATGGCCAACGAGATCGCCCGCAAGCATGGCGCTTTCGCCAGCTTCATGCCCAAGCCTTTTGCCGATCGCACCGGCAGTGGCGCCCACTACAACATGTCGCTGGCGGACCTGAAGACCGGCGCGAACCTGTTCGAGCCCAATGGCGATGACAGCCATGCCTGCGGCATCAGCAAGCTGGCCTACCAATTCATTGCCGGCGTACTGAGGCACGCCGGGGCCATCAGCGCGGTCATCGCTCCCACCGTCAACAGCTACAAGCGGCTGGTGCGCCAGGGCAGCATGTCCGGCTCCACCTGGGCGCCGGTGTTCCAGTGCTACGGCTCCAACAACCGCACCAACATGATCCGGATTCCGGGCATGGGCGGACGCATCGAGTGCCGGGCCGCCGACATCGCCTGCAACCCCTACCTGGGCGCTGCCATGATGCTGGCAGCGGGTCTGGAGGGCATCCGCGAGGGCCTGGATGCCGGTGCGCCGCACCATGAGAACATGTACAACTACAGCGATGAGGAAATCGCCGGGCAGGGCATCGAGTACCTCCCCCGCAATTTGGGCGAGGCGGTGGAAGCGTTCGAGGCGGATGCGCTGGCCAGAGAGGTGTTCGGCGAGGCCATGTTCAACAGCTTTGTCGAGTACAAGAAAGGAGAGTGGGAGAGCTATCAGAACCACGTGTCTGAGTGGGAGGTGGAGCGTTACCTCAAGATGTTCTGAGAATCTGGCTGCGTCGGCATTGTCCGATTAATGCAAATGTTATTTACAGAATATCCGGATCTGGCAAAGGACTGGAGCATGAGTAACTGACAGAGGGGGGCGAGGCGTATACCGAACTCCTGACTCGATCACTTGCAGTAAAGGAATATCGACTATGAGTTTACGTGTCTCGCACCTGCTTCTTATAAATGCCGTTGTTACAGTTCTGTTGCTGTCCATCCAGTTGATATTGAATGACAATTCAACAATTCAATCCTGGCTTGTTGTATTCATTGGCGTTGTAGTTGCCGTAGCAACAACCTTTACTGTTTATCGAAAAGTAACCATAAATCTTGCTAAAACGACTCAATTTGCAAAGCTCATCGCTGGCGATCTTACGGCGACCATTAACAGCGATTCAAAAGACGAATTTCACGAGATTAACGAAAGTCTCAATAGTGCGGCAGAAAGATTGCGCAGAATTATTCGCAGCATAGATAGGGCAGCCGATGCGTTGGGGGATCTATGTGAAAAAAGTGAAGATACTGCCGAAAAGAGCGCATCAACCATCGAGAATCAGACTAGTCGTGCAGAAAGTCTCGCTGCTGCGATAGAAGAGATGTCATCGACAATCAGTAATATTTCAGATGAAGTCCAGGCTATTTCAGAGCGTGCGGATAATGCCAGCGAAAATTCAGGCAATGCGCGTGAAGCTCTTGCCGGTCAGGTTGATGGACTGGACTCGCTAACTGAGTTGGTTACAGCCTCCTCAGAGAAGTTTGATCAGGTTGAGGCAAGAACCAGTGATATTGCTAAAGTACTAACAGTCATCAATGAGGTTGCCGAACAGACGAATCTGCTTGCGCTCAACGCCGCGATTGAAGCAGCGAGAGCGGGTGCACACGGCCGAGGATTTTCAGTAGTAGCTGATGAAGTCCGGAATCTGGCAAAACGTACCCAGGAGTCCGCACAGGAAATTGCTGTGATGACCGAAGACCTGACGAAGCAGATCAAGGTCGCATCG
>JBMCIH010000183.1:0-5324 GCA_048617055.1 Marinobacter sp.
AAGAAGACAGGGCCGTCCTCGCACTGGACCTGAAGCCCGAGCACCTCAACCTCGGGGGCGTCATCCACGGTGGCGTGCTGACCTCCCTGCTGGATATCGTGCTTGCGGAGGCAGGTACCTATTGCCCCTACCCGGGGCGCATGCGCAAGGCCATCACTCTGACCCTGACCACCACGTTTACCGGTCAGTGTTCAGGTGGCACTATTACCGCCACCGGTATCAAACGCGCCGGCGGCACCCGCATTTTCAACAGCACCGGCGAGATCCACGATGACAAGGGCAACCTGCTTGCCATTGCCGAAGGTACTTTCAGGATCCGGTCCGGCAGCGAAAAACCCGAGGGCGTTCCCATCTGAGCGCTCCCCGCCATCCCAATAAATAAAGAGAGGCACAACGATGTTGTACGAACCGTCTGACAGAGCCAAGAAGCTGCAGAAAGAACTCCTCGAGTTCATGGATGCCTACATCTACCCGAACGAGCACAAGCACCACGAGCAGGTGGACAAGGCCGAGAACCGCTGGGCCCCCACCCCGATCATGGAGGAGCTCAAGGCCAAGGCCAAAAGTGCCGGCCTGTGGAACCTGTTCCTGCCGGAAAGCGAGCGTGGCGCCGGCCTGACCAACCTGGAATACGCCCACCTGTGCGAAATCATGGGCCGCTCCCACATGGCCCCGGAAGTGTTCAACTGCTCCGCGCCGGACACCGGCAACATGGAAACCATCGAGCGTTACGGCAGCGAGGAGCACAAGGAAAAGTGGCTCAAGCCGCTGCTGGAAGGTGAGATCCGCTCCTGCTTCTCCATGACCGAGCCGGACGTGGCGTCTTCCGATGCCACCAATATCGGTACCGACATCCGCCGTGAAGGCGACGAATACGTCATCAACGGCAAGAAGTGGTGGTCCTCCGGTGCCATGACCACGACTACCAAGATCGCTATCGTGATGGGCAAGACCGACCCCACCGCCGAGAAGCACAAGCAGCAGTCCATGATTCTGGTACCGCTGGACACCCCGGGCGTTGAGATTGTCCGTGCCCTGCATGTCTTCGGCTACGACCACGCCCCTCACGGCCACGCCGAGGTGCACTACAACAACGTGCGGGTGCCGGCCTCCAACATCCTGCTGGGCGAGGGCCGTGGTTTTGAAATCGCCCAGGGCCGTCTCGGGCCGGGCCGTATCCACCACTGCATGCGCACCATTGGCGTTGCCGAGCGTGCCCTGGAAGCCATGTGCGAGCGCGCCAACGCCCGTGAGGCCTTCGGTCGTCCGCTGGTGGAATTCGACTCCATCCGCAAGGACATCGCCCGTTCACGCCTGGAAATCGAGCAGGCCCGCCTGATGACCCTGAAGGCGGCCCACATGATGGACACTGTGGGCAACAAGGTGGCCCGCCAGGAAATCGCCATGATCAAGGTGATCGCCCCGAGCATGGCCCTGAAGGTTCTCGACCGTGCCATCCAGGTCCACGGTGGTGCCGGTGTCAGCCAGGACACCTTCCTGGCAGCGGCCTGGGCAAGCGTGCGGACCCTGCGCCTGGCGGATGGTCCCGATGAAGTGCATCTGGACTCCATCGCCAAGCTGGAACTGAAAAACTACCCGCGCACCCACTGAGCCCGGAGCCGTTTCATGACAAACCCATTGTTTGATATGACCGGCAAGGTGGCCCTGATTACAGGGTCCACCAAGGGCATTGGCCGGTCCATTGCCGAAGAAATGGCCCGCCAGGGCGCGAAAGTGGTGATCTCCAGTCGCAAGGCGGATGTCTGTGAGCAGGTGGCGGGTGAGCTCAAGGCCGAAGGGTTCGAGGCCATTGCCATTCCCTGCCATGTAGGCAAGAAGGACCAGCTGCAGAATCTGGTGGACAAGACCCTCGAAGCCTGGGGCAAGATCGACGTGCTGGTGTGCAATGCCGCCACCAACCCGGTTTACGGGCCCACGGCGGAGATGACCGACGAGGCCTGGGACAAGATCATGGACACCAACGTCAAGGGCACCTTCTGGCTCACCAACATGGTGCTGCCGGGTATGGCCGAGCGGGGCGAGGGTGCGGTGGTGCTGTTGTCCTCCATTGCCGGTATCCGTGGCAATACCACTATCGGCACCTATGGCGTGTCCAAGGCCGCGGAAGCGGCCCTGGCCCGTAACCTGGCGGTGGAGTGGGGCCCGAAGGGCATCCGCATCAACAGTATTGCCCCGGGTATCGTCAAGACCGACTTCGCCAAGGCCTTGTGGGAGGATCCGGTGCGCATCAAGCGCGCCGAGGAGAAGACCCCGCTGCGCCGCATTGGCGATCCGGTCGATATCGCCGGGCTGGCGGTGTTCCTGTCCACCAAGGCCAGCGCCTACATCACCGGTCAGGTGATTGTGGCAGATGGCGGCGAGACCATTAGCTGAGGTTGTTATGAGTACTGGACCCAACCTGGTGGACGTCCTCGACGCCCACCGGTTTGATGAGGCGGCCCTCCTGAAGTGGCTGCAGAATGAGATTCCGGAGTTCGGCGACGACCTCGAGGTCAAGCAGTTCCAGGGCGGACAGTCCAACCCCACCTTCCTGCTGACCTCCGGCGGCAGGCGCTACGTGCTGCGCAAAAAGCCGCCCGGAAAGACGCTGCCCTCCGCCCATATGGTGGAGCGCGAATACAAGGTGATCCGTGCCCTGTCCGATAACACCGATGTGCCCGTGCCCAAGGCCCGGGTGTTGTGCGAGGACAGCGACCTGATCGGCACACCCTTCTACGTCATGGACTTCATGGAGGGCCGGGTGCTGAGCCATCCGGCCCTGCCGGAACTGGACCGGGCGGAACGCCGCCCGGTGCACGAGGCGGCCATCGACACTATGGCGAAAATGCATTCGGTGGATGTCAACGCCGTTGGTCTGGGGGACTTCGGCCGTCCGGAGGGCTACGTTGCCCGCCAGGTGGCTCGCTGGTCCAAACAGTACGAGGCGTCCAAGACCGACGACATGCCGTCCATGGACAAGCTGATGAAGTGGCTGCCGGAGAACCTGCCTGAAAAGGACGAGTGCGCCATCGCTCATGGCGACTACCGCCTGGGCAACCTGATGCTGCATCCGGAGCGCCCGGAAGTGATCGCCATCCTGGACTGGGAGCTGTCCACCCTGGGTCATCCGCTGGCGGACCTGGCCTATTACTGCCTGCCCTATCACCTGAGCTCCGGTTTCGAGGGTATGCGCGGCCTGGTGGGCGAGGACCTGGACAAGCTCGGCGTTCCCACCGAGCAGGAAACCATCGAGCGCTACTGCAAGGCGTCCGGCCGTAGCGGTATCGACGACTGGCACGTGTTCGTGGCCTTCTCGCTGTTCCGGCTGGCGGCCATCGTGCAGGGTGTCTATGCCCGGGCGCTGGCGGGCAATGCCAGTAATGCCGACGCCCTGGAAGTGGGCAAGCGCGCTCATATCCTGGCGGACGCGGGCTGGTCGGTGGCCCAGAAGGGCAGCAAGGGTATCAGCGTATGAGTGATGCAACTGCGGCGAACCCCATGGTGCGCCGTATCCTCATTACCAATGATGACGGTGTGGCAGCACCGGGGCTCGGCATCCTGGTGGACATCGCCCGTCATCTGGCCGAGGAGGTCTGGGTGGTAGCGCCGGAGCACGACCGCAGCGGTGCTGGCCAGAGCATCTCGCTGCACGACCCCCTGCGGGTATACCAGCACGGCGAGCGCCACTTTGCCGTGTCCGGCACCCCGGCGGACTGTGTGCTTTACGCCCTCGCTGAATGGTTCGGGGATGCGCCGCCGGATCTGGTGCTCTCCGGTATCAATGCCGGGGCCAATATCGGCGACTCGGTGCAGTATTCCGGCACCGTGGGCGCGGTACTGAGCGCCGAACACCTGGGCATTCCCGCGATTGCCCTGAGCCAGGCCTTTGTCAATCGCGAGAGCATTGACTGGTCGCCGGTTATTGATCTGGGTGAGGCGGCGATCCGCGCGCTCTGGCCTTCGGCCCGGTCCGGCAAGTGCTGCTGGAACGTCAATTTTCCCGCCTGCCACGCCGGCGAGATAAACACCATGGAATACGCTGCCCAGTCCGCCGGCTCCATTGCCCGGCCGCGATTGCTGCCAGGCCAGGACAGCCGCGGCCTGTCCTACTGGTGGCTGGGTTTTGACCGGAATACCGAGCACGAGGTGCCGGAGAATTCCGATGTGGCTGTGATGCGACGGCGTGGTGTGGCCGCCGCACCCCTGCGGGGCGACCACCGGCTGCCGGGGGATGGGGAATCCATCGCGCTGCGAAAGACATGAACGAACCGCTCCGGTGACGGGGCTGACCGGAACCCGGTCGCCCTGGCCCGTCGGGAGCGGCTGTCGTCTGCAAGTTTGTTAACCGGAGAACACCGAATGTTTACACGACACTACAAGGTCTGGCCCAGGGAACTGCCCAAGACCATGACCCTGCCGCAAACCAGCCTGTTCACCAACCTGGAGATTTCGGCGCTGCGGTATCCGGACCATACCGCCATCATCTACTACGACACGAAGATCACCTATCGTGAACTGCTGGATGAGGTAGAGGCCCTGGCGGGATGGTTGCAGCGCAACGGCGTCAAGAAGGGCGACCGGGTGCTCCTGTACATGCAGAACTCGCCCCAGTACGTGATCGGCTACTACGCCATCCTGCGGGCCGATGCCGCGGTGATTCCGGTCAACCCGATGAACCGGGCCGCAGAACTGGAGCACTACATCTCCGACACCAAGGCGACCATCTGCCTGGCGGGCATGGAGCTGGTGGAATTCATTGCGCCTCTGGTTGGTAATACCTACCTCGAGCAGGTGGTGGTGGCAGCCTACAACAATTATGTGCGCCAGCCCACCGACCTCAAACTGCCGGCGGAAGTGGCGGCAGAACCACGCCCGATGAGTAAACCCGGGCTGGTGTCCTGGGAAAATGCCCTCAATGCCGGCCACAAGCCGGGCGAGCATACCGCGGGGCCGGACGACCTGGCGGTGATTCCCTACAGCTCCGGCACCACCGGCCAGCCCAAGGGCTGCATGCATGTGCACCGGGGCCCGATGGCCACTGCCGTACAGCGGGCCTTCTGGAACATCACCACATCGGACTCGGTGCAGCTGTGCACGCTGCCGTTTTTCCATGTCACCGGCATGACCGGTTCCATGAACAGCCCCATCTTCTCCGGCTCCACCATGGTCATCATGACCCGCTGGGACCGGGACGTGGCAGGCACCCTGATCGAGCGCTACCGGGTCACCGGCTGGACCAACATTGTCACCATGGCGGTAGACTTCCTGTCCAACCCCGATCTGGACAAATACGACATCAGTTCGCTGGTCACCATCGGCGGCGG
>JBMCIH010000184.1:0-5298 GCA_048617055.1 Marinobacter sp.
GCAAACGGTCGAAGTCGGCCGGGTTTTCCAGCTCGGCATAGAGGGTGGCTTCAATACCCCGGATCATGGGCACCAGGTGCGGTACAAAGCTGATGCCCACCCTGCCCCCGGCCATCTGTTCAAGCCCCTGACGGATCTCCGGCAGATGCCGGTGGCCGGATGCTCCATAGGCCTTGAAACTCTCGCCCACCTCGCCATGAAGCATGCCCACATTACCCTGGCGTCCGGCGCCACTGGCGCCGGATTTGGCATCGGCCACCAGATGGCCGGTACGGATCAGGCGGTTTTCCAGCAGCGGCAGAAACCCGAGCTGGACGGCCGTCGGATAGCAGCCGGGGTTGGCCACCAGTTCGGCGCTGCGGATGGCCTCACGGGCCACTTCCGGCAGCCCGTAAACAGCCTTTTCCGCCCACTCGGCGGTATCGTGGGGCATGCCGTACCAACGCGTCCAGACATCGAGGTCGCTGATACGGAAATCCGCAGACAGGTCCACCACCCGCACACCCCGGGCCAGCAGCTCCGGCGCCATCCTCATGGCCACCCCGTGGGGTGTGGCGAAGAACACCAGGTCGCACGCGCCGAGCACATCAATATCCGGCTCCGTAAACGCCAGGTCGTAGTAGCCCCGCAGATTGGTGTACATGTCCGCAACGGCCATGCCGGCTTCCGACCGGGAGGTAATACAGGACACTTCCACCTCCGGGTGGGTGGCGAGAATCCTGAGGAGTTCAACCCCCGTATAGCCTGTACCTCCGACAATACCTGCTTTAATCACCAATCTCTCCTGCTCAGTCTGTGGCCGTGGAACGGATCCGGGGCGCCTTCGCACAACAGCTCAGCGGTACCCGGCCAGTTGCTTTTAAAACGCCTAGTTTAACATGATAAACCCAGGTCTTATTGCAGCCTGAGCCGCCCCGGTTACAATGCTTCCCAGGCTGGCGAATCAATACCGTGCCTTCCAGCAAAAAACCGGTGCCTATGGCCATGCAATGAACCCACTGAAACAGAAACTGAACGACAGGCTGCTGCCCGGCTTTCGCCGCCGGCTGGCCGGTGTCGATGCCTTGCCACAACTGGCCCTGCTGGGCCTGCTTGCGGGCGTGTTGACAGGCGTTGTCATTCTGCTGTTCCGGTTCGCCATCGAATTTCCCCTCGGCTATTTTCTGCCCGACGGCAACGCCGAGAACTACGAGGCTCTCGGCCGGGTCACCCGCACTCTGCTGCCTTTGGCGGGGGCCATACTGCTGGGCCTGCTGCTCCACCGGCTGGCCTCCCGCGACCGCAAGGTGGGCGTGGCCCACGTTATGGAACGCCTCAACTACCATCAGGGCTACATTACCTTCCGCAGCGCCCTGGTGCAGTTCATCGTGGGGGTCGGCACCGTGGTCACCGGCCAGTCAGCGGGCCGGGAGGGGCCCGCTGTTCATCTGGGCGCTGCCGTTTCCAGCCTGATGGGCCAGTGGATGCGACTGCCCAACAACAGTATCCGTACCCTGGTGGCCTGTGGCTGCGCGGCGGCCATCTCGGCGTCCTTCAATACGCCGATTTCAGGCGTGATCTTTGCCATGGAAGTGGTGATGATGGAATATACCATCGCCGGGTTCACCCCGATCATCCTGGCGGCGGTGAGCGCCGCCATCGTCACTCAGGCGGTCTATGGCGGCGAGCCGGCCTTCTCGGTACCGGCCCTGACCATGAACTCACTGCTGGAGATACCGTGGATTATCGCGGTGGCGATCGTGATCGCCGTCGCCGCGGCCAGTTTTATTCATCTGCTGTCGTGGACCACCCGGTTCAGCCATCATCCGGTGCTGGCCAGGGTGATCGCCGCAGGCATCCTGATGATGCCCTTCGCCCTGTTGATCCCGCAAGTCATGGGCATTGGCTACGACACGGTCTCACAGGCCATCGAGGGCGCCCTGCCGTTCTGGATTCTGCTGGGGGCCGGCGTGGCGAAGGTCGTTATCACCGCCCTTACGGTCGGCCTTGGCATGCCCAGCAGTATTATCGGTCCGACCATTTTCATGGGTGCCACCCTTGGGGCTGCGATGGGGGTGATTGGCGCCACGGCAGCCCCCGGGCTAGCGTCATCGGTGGGCTTCTATGCCATGCTGGGCATGGGCGCCATGATGGGCGCGGTATTACAGGCTCCCCTGGCCGCCCTTATGGCCCTGCTGGAGCTGACCCGCAACCCGAACATCATCCTGCCCGGTATGCTGGCCATTACCACGGCAACCCTGGTGACCAGCGAGGTATTCGGCAAGCGGTCCATTTTCCTGACCATGCTTCAGAACCAGGGCCTGAGTTACCACTACTCGCCCATCATCCAGGCCCTGAGACGGGTGTCGGTGGGCGCCATCATGGACCGGAACCTGACCCGGACCGACCGCCACATCAGCTATGAGGCCGCCAGGGACCTGCTCAGAAGCGAACCCAGATGGCTGGTGGTCGAGGGCAATTCCGGTCCCGCCGCCCTGCTGCCATCGGTGGATCTGGCCCGTTTTCTCGAACACCTGAACAATCGCCAGGCCGAGGACGACAAGCCACTG
Organism: Marinobacter sp.; assembly: GCA_048617055.1. Taxonomy (GTDB): domain Bacteria; phylum Pseudomonadota; class Gammaproteobacteria; order Pseudomonadales; family Oleiphilaceae; genus Marinobacter. Next base: position 2,550 of record JBMCIH010000184.1, read on the forward strand.
CCGGACGAGATCGACCTGATGGAAATGCCCGCCAACCGGCGGGACATCGCTCCCATCCAGTACCAGGCCACGCTGGAAGAGGCCCTGGAGCAGTTTGATGCCACCCAGGCCGAGGCCCTTTACGTACAGCGCCATGTCGCGCCCACCATCCAGAGAATCTATGGTGTCGTACTCAAGTCCGATATCGAAAGTTACTACCAATACAGACGGAGTTGACCATGCTTTGGATACAAGCCCTGCACATTATTGCCCTGGTATGCTGGTTCGCCGGCCTTTTTTACCTGCCGCGGCTGTTCGTCTATCACGCCGCCTGTGAGGACGAGCCCGGGCGGGAACGCTTCAAGGTGATGGAGCGAAAGCTCTACCGGGGCATTACCACGCCCTCGATGATCGCCACGGTGATCTTCGGCGTATGGCTGCTCAGCTATAATGTTGCCGGTTACTTCAGCCAGGGCTGGCTGCACACCAAACTGGCACTGGTGGCCCTGCTGATTGTCTATCACTTCTACTGCGGCCACCTGGTCCGGGTGTTCCGGGACGACCGGAACCGGCACAGCCATGTATTCTACCGCTGGTTCAACGAGCTGCCGGTACTGATACTGGTTGCGGTGGTGATCCTGGCCGTGGTCAAACCCTACTGAGGAGGTGCGCCATCAAACTTCACCAGCGACCACAGGTTCTGATCGTCTCGGGCCTGGACCCATCCGGCGGGGCCGGGGTGCAGGCCGATATCCAGGCTGTGACCGCCCTGGGGGGCCATCCCCTGCCGGTACTCAGCTGCCTGACCGTACAGGACACCCGCAACGTCTACAATGCGGTGCCGGTTGATGCCGGCATTATCCGCCAGCAACTGGACTGTCTCGGCGCCGACTGCCGGATCAATGCGGTAAAGACCGGCGCCATGGGCAATGCGGAGGTGGTGAATGTACTGGCGGACTTTCTCGACCGGCACCCGGAGTTGCCGCTGGTGGTCGACCCGGTGATCAAGGCCGCCGGCGGTGGCGACCTCGCGGATGACGAACTGCTGGAAGCCATGCGCTCGCGTCTTTTCAGACGGGCCGACGTGATTACCCCCAATGGTATCGAGCTGTCGCTGCTCGGCGGCCATGAAGAGCCGGGCCAGGCAGCTGACCAGCTTATCGGACAGGGCTGCCGGGGTGTGCTCGCCACCGGCGGCCATGGCACCGGCGATGTCATCACCAATGCCCTCTACCGACCCGGTGAAGCCCCCCTTTCGTGGCAGATCGAACGGGTCGGGGGCGAGTACCATGGCACTGGCTGCACCCTGGCGGCGGCCATTGCCACAGGCCGGGCGGGCGGCCTTTCCCTGGAGGAAGCCATCGAGCAGGCGCAGCGGTTTGTCAGCGGCGCCATTAACCACGCCATGGCGGTCGGTGGCGGCCAGCCGGTACCGGACCGCGCCGCGCCCTGGCCCCGGGACTGATGACCATCACACCCTTCCCCAAAGGGCTGAGGCCCGGGCTCTACGCCATTACCGACAGCGCCCTGCTGCCGGATGACAGACTTCTTCCGGCGGTAGCCGCGGCCATTGGCGGCGGCGCGGTGCTGGTGCAGTACCGGGAGAAGCGGCTGGAGGCCGCAGCGAGGCTGCGGCAGGCACAGGCCCTTGCCGGGCTGTGCCACCAGCAGGGCGTGCCCCTGATCATCAACGACGACCCGCAGCTGGCTCGACTGTGCGGAGCGGATGGCGTGCACCTGGGGCAGGGCGATGGTTCGGTGGCAGAAGCCCGCCAGCTGCTGGGCCCTGAAGCCATTATCGGTGTGACCTGCCATGACCGCCTCGACCTGGCGCAGGTGGCCACCGAACTGGGCGCGGACTACCTGGCCTTCGGCCGTTTCTTTAGCTCTGGCACCAAGCCCGAAGCGCCCCCCGCCTCCCCGGACGTTCTCGGGCAGGCCGCCCGTTTCAGGCTACCCAGAACTGCCATCGGCGGCATTACCGTCGAAAACGGTGCCCCCCTGATCTGCGCCGGGGCCGACCTGCTGGCGGTGATTGGCGGCCTGTTTGCCGGTGACCCCCAGGATATCGAGTCCCGGGCCCGGGCCTTTACCCGGCTGTTCGCCCGGCACCATCCGCTTTTCAAACTCTGATAGGATTGCGGTCTGACCAATGCCCGGGCCCCCGACCGGATTTCCAACTTTCTCTGGCGAGCATCAAGGAGCCGCAGACATGAACCAATCTGAAACCCTGTTCGAACAGGCCCAGAAGTACATTCCCGGCGGCGTCAACTCGCCGGTCCGCGCCTTCCGGGGCGTTGGCGGCACCCCCATCTTCTTCCGGCACGCCGAAGGGGCCTACCTTTACGATGAGGATGACCGGCGGTATATCGACTACGTCGGCTCCTGGGGCCCGATGATCGTCGGCCACGCCAACGAGCACATCAAGCAGGCCCTGCACGCACAGATCGAGCTGGGCGTTGGCTATGGCGCCCCCACCGCCATCGAGACCGAGATGGCCAGAAAGGTCTGTGAGCTGGTGCCCTCCATCGACCTGGTGCGCATGGTGAACAGCGGTACCGAAGCCACCATGAGTGCTATCCGCCTGGCACGGGGGTACACCGGCCGGGACAAGATCGTCAAATTCGAGGGCTGCTACCACGGCCACGTGGACTCCCTGCTGGTGAAAGCCGGCTCCGGCGCCCTCACCCTCGGCGTGCCCAACTCCCCCGGCATTCCCGCCAGCTTGGCGGAGCACACGGTGACACTCACCTACAACGACATCGACGGG
>JBMCIH010000185.1:0-5287 GCA_048617055.1 Marinobacter sp.
AACGGCAAACGCGCCCGCACCAGCAAGACCCCGGGGCGCACCCGACTGATCAACTTCTTCGCCCTGAACCGCGAGAACTGCCGTCTGGTGGACCTGCCCGGCTACGGCTACGCCAAGGTCTCCCGCGACATGAAGGACGACTGGCAGCAGCACCTGAGCCACTACCTGACCGAGCGACGCAGCCTGGCCGGCCTGGTGCTGGTGATGGATATCCGCCACCCGCTGACGGATTTCGACCAGATGATGGTGGAATGGTGCGAGCACAACGGCCTGCCGCTGATGATTCTCGCCACCAAGGCCGACAAACTGAAGTTCGGGCAGGCCAAAACCGCCATGCTGGGCATTCGCAAGGCGCTGAAGGAGTCCCGGTGCCTGCACCATCTGATCATGTTCTCCGCCACCCACAAAACCGGGCTGGAGGAGTGTCGCAACGGTCTGACCCAGTGGCTGGAAGGCTGAACCGGGGGCCGGACAGGACAGCAGGCCCACCCCGGGCCCGGGGATCGTGGAGTCCCAGCCATAAAAAACCCGACCAGGAGAGCCCGGTCGGGAATCGTCAGGGTTTGCGACGTACTGAGACCTGAGTCTCACCGGCGAGTCCGTTGGCACCGGTATTCACTATGATCAAACTTTCACCAGAAAGTTCCCGCTGATCTACTTCTTTTCCATCAGTCCGTGCAGGTCGGGCCGGTAGTTATCCCGCAGGGCCAGCACCCGCTCCCGGTGGGCTTCTGCCAGGTAGGGCACGTGCAGGGTCAGTACCTGGTAGATCCCCTGATGAACCTCTGCCAGCAACGGGTCGCGGTCTTCGTGTGTGGTCTTGAGGAAGGCCATCCAGTTGGTGATCACCAGCCATACGTTGAGGGCCAGGGCCCGGCGCAGCTCGGCCTCCAGCGGCTGCAGTACGCCTCCCCGTGTCAGCCCCTGCAGGATCTCCCCGATGGTGGCCAGGCAGCGCCCGGTGAAGGCCCGGTATTCCCGCCGCAGCCGGTCATCGCTCTCCAGCAGGAACTCCAGATCACGGTGCAGGAAGCGGAACCGCCACAGGCCATCCACCACCGACTCCAGGTAGAACACCAGATCATCTACCGTCAGCGCCGGTGCCCGCACGACGAGGTAGTCATCCACCAGCGCCTCATACCGCAGGAACAACTCATAGACGATCGCCCCCTTGTTGCGGAAGTGGTAATACAGGTTGCCCGGCGACATGCCCAGCGCCGAGGCGATGTGATTGGTGGAGACATTGCGCTCGCCCCGGCTGTTGAAACACTGCAGGCTGGTTTCCAGGATGCGGTCGCGGGTGCTGCGGGGGATCTTGGACAGGCTTACCGGCATGGCAGGGGATCCGATGTGTATGACTGGGCCAGAGCCCCGACGCCGAAACTCGGCAAATGGGTGTCGGGGTCACTGAAGCCACCGGTGATTTTTTACTCGGCGATTTAGAGTATAAACTCTAGTCTGTAAAGGACCGTGATTGTCCATGCCGGCCAGCCACACGTAAAGCCCGATCACGACCATGGCTCTGGAGCCATAACCACGTCGCCGAGGATACAAGCATGAGCGCCACCGTTGTTCCGCTGAACGAAAGCAAGAAGCAGATCCAGCTCACGGCCCGGGTACTGGCGGAGCAGAAACAGGCCTTCAGCCGCAACCCGCTGCCTTCCCTGAACGAGCGGCTGGACAACCTGCAGCGCCTGAAGAAGGCGCTGATCACGCATCAGGAGGCCTTCTGCGAAGCCATCGACAAGGACTTTAACGGCCGCTCCCGGGACGAGACACTGATTGCCGAGATGATCCCTTCCATCCAGGGTATCAACTACGCCGTGAAACACCTCAAAAGCTGGATGCAGCCCCAGCGCCGCCATGTCTCGGTGCTGTTCCAGCCCGCCTGTAACCGGGTCTACTACCAGCCCAAGGGGGTGGTGGGCATTATCGTGCCCTGGAACTACCCGCTTTACCTGGCCATAGGCCCTCTGGTGGCGGCGCTGGCTGCCGGTAACCGAGCCATGATCAAGGTGTCGGAATTCACTCCCCATACCTCGGCCCTGCTGGCCAATGTGGTGGAGGCCACCTTTCCCCGGGACCTGGTGGCGGTGATCAACGGCGAGTCGGACGTGGCCGCCGACTTCTCCGGGCGGCCGTTCGACCACCTGCTGTTCACCGGCTCCACCACCGTCGGCCGGATGGTCATGAAGGCTGCCGCCGACAACCTTACTCCGGTCACCCTGGAGCTGGGCGGCAAGTCTCCCGCCATCATCTCCAACGAGGTGCCCATCAGGGACGCCGCCGAACGCATTGCCTTCGGCAAGGCCCTCAATGCCGGCCAGACCTGCGTGGCGCCGGACTATGTGCTGTGCCCGGCCGACCGGATCAACGCCTTTGTGGACGCCATCCAGGACGCCCTGGCCAGAATGTACCCCACCCTGCGGGACAACCCGGACTACACCGGCATCATCAACGAGCGCCAGTACCAGCGCTTGCAGGAATACCTGGCCGACGCCCGCAGCAAGGGAGCCCAGTTGGTGGAGATCAACACGGCCGGGGAGCACTTCGAGGAGGGCTGCCGCAAGATGCCCATCACCCTGGTCCTCAACCCCACCGAAGACATGAAGGTCATGCAGGACGAGATCTTCGGCCCGCTGTTACCGGTGGTACCCAGCAAGGGGCTTGAGCACGCCATGAGTTTCGTCAATGACCGGCCACGGCCACTGGCGCTCTACTATTTCGGCTATGACCGCAGCGAACAGAAGCGCCTGCTCGCCGGCACCCACTCCGGTGGCGTGTGCATCAACGACGCCCTGATGCATGTGGCCCAGGACGACCTGCCCTTCGGCGGCATCGGCGACTCCGGCATGGGCCACTACCACGGACACGAGGGCTTCCTGACCTTCTCCCATGCCCGTGCGGTGTTCAGCAAGCAGAAACTCAACAGCGGCCAGATGGTGTACCCGCCCCATGGCGGGCCGCTGCACAAGCTGGTCTATCGGTTCTTTATTCGCTAGTGTAGTGGGTCGCCCTGTTCGAGGCTCAGGGCGGGAAAGACATTCATATCACCGGCCTGTGGAACCAGAAGGAGTAACGCTGATGACAAGGGTAATCTACCCGGGCACCTTTGACCCCATCACCAACGGTCACATCGACCTTGTGGAACGCGCCAGGCGCCTGTTTGATGAAGTGGTGATTGCCGTTGCCTACAGCTCCAAGAAAAACCCCCTGTTCACGCTGGAGGAGCGGGTCAGGCTGGCGGAGCAGTCCACGGCGCACCTGGATAACATCCGGGTACTGGGGTTTAACAATCTGCTGGCGGATTTTGTCCGGGAACAGAAGGCCACGGTGCTGCTGAGGGGCCTGCGGGCGGTGTCCGATTTCGAGTATGAGTTCCAGCTGGCGGATATGAACCGCCACCTGGCCCCGGAGGTGGAGAGCGTGTTCCTGACGCCATCCAACCACCTGTCTTACATTTCCTCATCCCTGATCCGGGAAATCGCCTCGCTCGGTGGCGATGTATCGGAGTTCGTGTCGCCGGCGGTGCAGGAAGGGCTGAAGAAAAAGTTCACCAAGTAAATCAGGACCCGGGGGCGACCTGCCGGCCGCCCCCGGGTCCTGATGGCCCTATGGCCAGTGGCCTGTCCCCTTACAGCTGGTGACCGCCCATAGCCGACAGGGGCATTTCGTTGCCGTTGAGGTTCACCATCATGTCCTTCAGGGACGCGTCCATCACATAGGCATCGCCCTCTTCCACCAGCACACCCTGGGCCACCAGCGGCGCCAGTTCCGTTCCCAGTTCCGGATAGCGCTCGGCCAGGGCCACCGGCAGCCTGAGCTGCATCTCGCCCTCGATGGTCTGGGCCACCATCATCAGCGACACCGGCTCGCCATCAGGCTGTTCCGGATGAGCGAGGCGGGCCCGGCCGGTCACCGGCCCCTCGGGGGAACTCAGGTCCCAGGTTGCGGTGGATGAGAGCCCGCCGGCCAGCAAGGATTCAAGGCTGGCAGAGAAGGCCATGGTCGCCTGCATCTGTTGCTGAAAGGCACTGTGCTGGTCTTCGGCCGGGTTGGCCGACAGTTCCTGCAGGTTGCCGGCGGCCTCAAGCATATCGTTCCAGGCGGCCACGCCAACGTCCTCAAACCCGAACTCCAGGCTGTGGGGGCCATAGTTTTTCTCCCCCTGACGGAGACTCTCCAGGATCACGCGGGTATTGAACCCGAACTGTTCACCGGCATCGTCTGCTTCCGACTCACTGACCAGCTCCAGGTTGTCCAGCACCACTTCCGGCTCCTCCCGGGCGGCAACGGAGACCTTCGCCAGGCTGGCCTGGGCCTCACCGGTCCAGAGCTTCCCGGTCAACCGCGTGGCGCGCTGATCCAGGGAGAAGTTCTCCAGGGATATGCGCAGATCCGGCGATCGCAGCACCATTCCCGGCCACTGCATCTCGCCTTCCAGCGTGTCGCCATCGTCGCGGATGGTCAGGATGCCGTAGCTTTCCGACATGTTGAGGGACTCGCCGGTGTCCTCGTCGGTATAGTTGATGGAAGGTACATTCAGCTCGAGCACAGACGACCCCCAGGCACTGGTGGTCACCGTCAGGCTCGGTTTCTCGTCCGGGAAGACCGCATCAACGCCGGCACCTGCGGGGAAATCGAACTCGAAGTCGATGGTGCTGCTGGTCACCCCATGGGAAACATCGCCGGTCCAGTCAATGGGATGCCTCTGGCCGGTGTCCGGATCAATGGCGTAAAGCTGGCCGCTGGCTGTGGCGCCAAGATAACCCCGCTCGTATTGTCCCGTTTCCAGAACAAAATAGGGCTGCGAGCTGTTAAAGCCCGAAGTGGCAGACTGCCAGTGCTGTTCCGTCAGCTTTCCCACGGCCCATGGCGCGGAAAGGCCCGCGGCCAAGACCACGCCGCCGGCGATGATCCATATTTTTTTCATGTTCCTGCTCCAACTCAGGGGGCCACTCATGCCCCCCTGTCCACTGATCCTGCCCACTCCTCTGTGAAGCATCCCGCGACAGCGCCCGCGATCGCCTCCCTGTAGCGGGCTACGAATGCCGCACGATGCTCACTTTCCCGCCAGCCGCTCCAGCAGGACCAGCTGGGACGCAAAGCGCTCTTCGTCCGGCGCAGGGTGATTTTGCAGGTAACGTCCATCCGGCTGCAACATCCAACTCTGACAGTTGTCGCGTAAACAGGCATCAAGATCTTCCTTCAGCCGGGCAACCAGGTCCCTGTCCTCCACCGGGAAGGCCACTTCGATCCGGTTCACCAGGTTACGGACCATGCCGTC
>JBMCIH010000186.1:0-5278 GCA_048617055.1 Marinobacter sp.
GCCCTGGATCGCCCGCTGATTCAAGCCCTGCGGGACTACTTCACCAACCTCTACCACCGCCGCGACATCCGTGTGGTGGTGATGAACGCTGAGGGCCGCGCGTTCTGTGCCGGACTGGATCTCAAGGAGCAGGCTGAAACTCCCATCAACCCGAGGGTAGGTGGCGCTCTGGACGAACAGCGTGCCGTGCGGGACATCATGGTGGCCATGCGACGCTGCCCTCAGCCGATCCTCAGCATTATCCAGGGTTCCGCCAGTGGTGGCGGTTTTGCCCTCGCTCTGGCCAGTGATATCCGCCTGTTGACGCCAGATGCCCGCATGAATGCCGCATTCATCAAGTTGGGACTGAGCGGCTGTGATGTGGGTGTGAGCTATTTCCTGCCTCGCATGGTGGGTGCCTCCGCCGCGGCGGAATACCTGCTGACCGGGCGCTTTATCGACGCGGGGCGGGCCCGGGAGCTGGGCCTGACCAGTACCGTGGCGCCGCTCGAGGAACTGCACCGGCACGCGGAGGGCCTGGTAGCCGATATGCTGCGAGCGACGCCCCTGGGGCTGCGGCTGACCAAGGAGGCCCTGGGACTGGCCATTGATGCCCCGAGCCTGGATGCGGTGGTGGCCCTGGAAGACCGCAACCAGATCCTCTGCGTGCAGGATGATGACTTTCGCGAGGGCGTCAGCGCCTTCCTGGACAAACGCGAACCTCGCTACGCTCCTGAAGGAGAACGCTCATGAAAGCAAAAGAACTGATGTACCGGGAAGGCCTCCTCAACGGAGCACGCATCCTCATCACCGGCGGCGGCACCGGCCTGGGTAGGGAGATGGCAGAGGCTTGCGTGATCCTGGGGGCGCATGTGTACATCTGCGGGCGCCGGGGCAGTGTGCTGGAAGAAACGGCGCGCGAGCTGATGGCGCGCCATGGCGGCAAGGTTACCCCCATCCCCTGCGATATCCGCAGTCCCGAGGCTATCGATGACATGATCCAGCAGATCTGGGATGAGGGCGGAGCCCTCACCGGCCTGATCAACAACGCCGCCGGCAACTTTGTCAGCCGCACCGAGGACCTGTCCTACCGCGCGTTCGACGCGGTAGCCAGCATCGTGTTCCGGGGCAGCTTCCTGGTCACCCAGAGCTGCGGCAAGCGCTGGCTGGCGGAAGGCAGGCCTGCGTCGGTGGTGTCCATCGTCACCACCTGGGTGTGGAACGGATCACCGTTTGTGGTGCCCTCCGCCATGTCCAAAGCCGGCATTAATGCCATGACCCAGTCACTTGCGGTAGAGTGGGGCAATCGCGGCATCCGCCTGAACGCCATCGCACCGGGCCTGTTCCCTACCGAAGGCATGAGCAAGCGCCTGGGCCCGCTGGGTGATATGGACCTGGGGGACAGCCCCATGGGTCGCCCCGGCCGTCACCCGGAGCTGGCTAATCTGGCGGTGTTCCTGCTGGGGCCGGGGGCCGAGTATGTCAACGGGCAGACCATCGCCATTGACGGAGGACAGTATCAGGCGGATGGCGGTAACTTTACGGCCCTGTCAGCCTGGGGCGATGATGAATGGCGGCGTGCCCGGGAGGCCATTTCCGCAGTCAATAACCAGGACAAGGCCAGGCGCTCCACCTGAGCCGACCGCAGTTATCGAGGAAGTCACTATGTCCGAAACCGTACAGGTTATCCGAACCGAACATGAAGGTGTGGCCGAGGTACGCCTGAACCGTCCCGACAAGATGAACGCGCTGAATACCGACATGTTCAACAGTCTGGCCAGCGTCGGCGAGGAGCTGAAGAAGGACCCGACCCTGCGAGCCGTCGTGCTCAGCGGCGAGGGGCGTTGCTTCTGCGCCGGTCTGGACATGGGCAACTTCTCGAAAATGGCAGAAGGTGGCGGTGCCGGCGTTGGCGGCAAGGGCCTGGAGCCCCGCACCCACGGCGATGCCAACCTGGCCCAGTATGTCGCCATGGTATGGCGGGAGGTGCCGGTGCCGGTGATTGCCGCGGTTCACGGTGTCTGTTTCGGGGGCGGACTTCAGATCGCCCTGGGGGCGGATATCCGCTTCGCCACGCCGGAATCCCAGTGGGCGGTGTTGGAAATCAAATGGGGCCTGGTGCCGGACATGGGTGGCATGGTGCTGCTCAACGAACTGGTGCGCCCGGATGTGTTCCGGGAACTGTGCTATACCGGCCGCGTGCTCACCGGCCAGGAGGCCCGCGATCTGGGCCTGGCCACCCGTGTCGGGGCCAGGCCCCGGGACGAAGCCCTGGCCATGGCCCGGACCATCGCCGAAAAGAGCCCGGACGCCATCCGCGCCATGAAGCGCATGCTCAACAGCGCCGTTACCCCGAAGGACCATGCCGCACGCATCCTGCTGGAAGAGTCCCGGGAGCAGGACCGCATCATCGGCAGCCCCAACCAGGTGGAGGCAGTGTACGCCAACCTGGAGAAGCGGGCGCCGAGGTTTGTGGATCCGGAGGTTTAACCTGAGGCAGGACTTCTTCTTGGTCAGGGAGTCTACTGGCAGCGCCTGAAAAACCTGGCGCGGTTCCGGTATGGGGAGGTTTTCCAGGGCAGCGACAGAACCTTGCCGGCAAAGCGGGTGAAGGAGCCCTCGCTCTGCGGCGGCGGAAGACCTTCAGTTTACCACGGTGCCTCTCTTGGTTTCGGGTTTCGAAGATCGTCCAGTAGCAAGACGAGCCTGAGCTGAGTAGCTGCCTTACTTGACGACCATCTGGAAAAAGCGTTTTATACGCATACCGGTCACCCAGGATGTGGACCGGACTAAAGGACGCGGACTTTCACAGGGACGAACAGGGATGCTGCATCAGGACCCCATCCGTATAGAGGGCCCGCTGGGCCGGATCTATGCCTTCACCCGTCGCTACCAGGGCGACAACCCCTTCGAGGGGCCCCGGCTGGCCTTTATCCATGACCGCGCCTACGCCCGGGACACCTGCTTGACCTGACCCGCTGGGTAAACGACGACCCCTTCAATTACCGCCTGCTCGATGTCTGGCAGATGGTTTTCCAGAAACCCTGGACGAGGCCAGGAAGTCTCTGGAGCTGGTCAACGACCTGACGGACAAGATTCATCGCGGCGAGTTGTATGTCTATCTGGAGTCCGATCTGGCCAGAAAGTACCTCAGCCTGTTGAAGGACGGGCCGCCGGAGGGTGTCTGGTAGGCAATACCGTCGGGCTGATGTCGGCGCTTTCCCTTAAGGGCATGAACCCGAAAGTGGCTGAGTACTGGCAGGGGGTCGGTGATAGTTTCCGTGTGCTGGGAGAAAAAGTTGCTGACGCCATAGGTGGGGATGGGCGGGCGGCAGAGGAGATTACGCCGGCTTTGGCGAGTATGCTGCTCACAAAGAAGGTTCTTAAACTTCGCTTCAAGTCTTTGGATGAGCTAAATGATTTGAAAGGCACCGGATCATCGGTTGGAGATTTCTCAAGCTTAAGACACGCATATCCCCATAGCTGAACCTGATAAAGACTTGGTAGACCTAATGAGATTTGAGGGCGATTAGAATGAATATGGATCAGCTAAAGAGCATTTTTGACCAAACAATTTCTGCACGTGACTTGTTAGTGGATGAGCTTAGTGACGAGATTGAGTCGGGTTGTCTTTCCGGGGAACAATTGGACGTCCTGGTTCGGGATGTGGTGGCTGCGTTGCCCACTGAAACAGACCTTGCGGTTCGTGAAAGTTTCATGAACCTGTTAAGTGAGGCTTACCTCCAGACTAGGGAACAGGAATCTACTGACAACTACATAGTTAAGCATATCGCTGAGATGGCTCCCTCTGAGTTGGTGCACGCACTCGCTATGCTCGCGGATTCGAATATTGTGAACCGCGGAAAGCATCCTCCGGGACTTTACTCAGTCTCAGAACCTGGCAAAAAATGGGGTCAGACCCTGTTTTCCTGCGGAAAAATGGGTCAGACCCCGGCGGGTAGCCTCAGAAGCGCTCCAGGGCAATGGCAGTCGCTTCACCCCCACCAATGCAGAGCGAGGCCACACCCCGCTTCAGGTCGTAGGTCTGCATGGCCCCCAGCAGGGTGACAATGATCCGGGCGCCGGAGGCTCCCAGCGGATGGCCCAGGGCACAGGCGCCGCCGTGGACGTTGACCTTGTCGTGGGGGATATCCAGTTCCTTCATTGCGGCCAGGGGGACAACGGCGAAGGCTTCGTTGATCTCGAACAGATCCACGTCCGACACCTGCCAGCCGGTCTTCGCCATCAGGGTCTGGATGGCGCCAACCGGTGCGGTGGTGAACCACTCCGGAGCCCGGGCGTGGCTGCTGTGGCCGCAAATGGCGGCGAGCGGTGTCAGCCCGCGCCTCTGCGCCTCCGACTGACGCATCAGCACCAGTGCGGCACCGCCGTCGGAAATCGAGGACGAGTTGGCGGCGGTCACTGTGCCGTCCTTGCGGAACGCCGGCTTGAGGCCCGGGATCTTGTCCGGCCGGGCCTTGCCGGGCTGTTCGTCCACCTCAACCAGGCCACGGCCCGTGTCTACCGGAGTGATTTCGTCACGGAAATGGCCTTTTTCGATGGCCTTGAGGGCCCGGTCCAGGGACGCCAGGGCGTACTCGTCCTGCTGCTCGCGGGTGAAACAATAGTGGTCAGAGCAGGATTCGGCGAAAGTACCCATCAGCCGGCCCTTGTCGTAAGCGTCCTCCAGGCCGTCGAAGAACATGTGGTCCAGCATCTCGGCATGGCCCAGGCGGGCGCCGCCCCGCATCTTGGGCACCAGGTAGGGGGCGTTGGTCATGCTCTCCATGCCCCCGGCGGCGATGATATCCGCGCTGCCTACTGCAATCAGGTCATGGGCCAGCATGGCCGCCTTCATGCCCGAGCCGCATACCTTGCTGATGGTGGTACAGGGGGTGGACAGGTCCAGTCCCGCGACCAGGGCTGCCTGTCTGGCCGGGGCCTGGCCAAGGCCGGCGGGCAGTACGTTGCCCATCATCACTTCGCTGACATCCTTGCTGCCGAGCGAGGAGCGCTCCAGCGCCGCCTTCAGCGCTGCAGCGCCCAGGTCGGTGGCGGACAGGGTTTTCAGTTCGCCCTGGAAGGCTCCCATGGGGGTGCGGGCAATGCTGGTGATGACAATCGGATCATTGGTCACGGCGTCTTACCTTCTGGTGTTCGGGTCTGGTCGTCAGAATATCGGCTTTGTCTGTCTTTGGTCCATGGGGCCGTGCTAGGGCAATGCCTTGTCGCCGGACAGTAACTCCGCCCCACGGCGGCCCAGGGCAACGGCCAGGGCGCCCACGGCGGCGGCATTCTC
>JBMCIH010000187.1:0-5278 GCA_048617055.1 Marinobacter sp.
TGACCATAGCCACCAGCAGCGCCGACTCATGAAGCTCCAGGTCCTGGAACCCCTTGCGGAAATAGAACTGGGAAGCCAGACCGAAGCCGTTGATGCTGCGGCTGCCCGCCTGCCCCAGGTAGACCTCGTTGAGATAGGCCTCGAGGATGTCGGTCTTGTCGTAGTGCCATTCCAGCAGCACCGACATCAGGGCCTCGTTACCCTTGCGGATAAGGGTCTGGTCACGGGTGAGGTAGAAGTTCTTCACCAGTTGCTGGGTCAGGGTACTGCCGCCCTGCACCACCCGCCCGGCCTTGATATTGGCGACCATGGCCCGGGCGATAGAGACGGGGGCGATACCGAAATGGTCGTAGAAGTTGCGGTCCTCGGTGGTCAGCAGGGCTTCCTCAAACAGTGGGGGTGCGTCCTCCAGGCTCACCAGCACCCGGTCTTCCCGGTGTGCCGGGTAAATACCGCCGATCTCCGCCGGCTCCAGCCTCACGATCGGAGATGCCTCACCTTCCAGCACCCGCAGCCCGGTGACCTGGTTGCCGGATACCGCGAGCGAAATCCGGCGCCCCGGTTCCGGCCCGTCCACGAAACCGAAGCCACGGGTACTGATCACAAAGCGGCTGCCGCTCCGGTGCCAGGTGCCCGGGCGCCGGCCGTCACCGGAGCGGTAGCCGGCCAGTTCCAGTTCCTGCCGGAGGGCGTCGGCACTGATACTGGCGCCGTCATAGAGTTCCAGCGGGCGGGCATAGACCCGGGACGGCACTTCGAAGCGCTGGCCCTCGAAGCGGGAGGTGACCACCGCGTCGAGATAGACCATCCAGCCGGCCAGCACCACCAGCAATACCAGGCCCAGCCGCCAGCCCAGCGACCACAGGCGCTGCCTGAGCGGGGGGCGTGACTTGCGGGGGGGATTTTTTCTGCGTTTGGGGGGCGTTTTCCTGGGCATCCGCGGATTATAACCAAACCCTGGCGCATAGGGTCATCCGGGTCGGTGTTATTTGTGTAATGCGGTCGCTATCATAGTGCGGGCGCGATAAGGCCCACATTCGACCAAGGAGCAAACTGTGAGCGATGCACCGGCAAGCCGCCTGATCGAAAACCTGCAGGATCCGGCCCTGTATGACCATCCGGTCGACGGTTTCCAGGTACTGGAAACTCATATCTCCCAGGTGATCCTGACCGGTGACTACGCCTACAAGATCAAGAAGCCCATGGATTTCGGTTTCCTGGACTTTTCCACCCTGGGAAAACGGCGTCATTTCTGTGAGGAGGAACTGCGCCTGAACCGGCGCCTGGCCGCCCCGCTCTATCTGGAGGTGGTCGCCATCACCGGCACCCCGGACAAGCCGGAATTCAATGGCCGCGGTGAGCCTTTCGAGTACGCCATCCGCATGCGTCAGTTCCGCCAGGATCAGCTGTTCGACGGCCTGCAGGAACGGGGCGAACTCACCCCTGCCCTGCTGAGCGAGCTGGCCGAACAGGTGGCGCAGTTCCATGAAACCCTGCCACCGGTGCCGGAAGACAAGCCCCTGGGCACGCCCGAAGCGGTCCAGGCGGCCATGCAGGAGAATTTTGACCAGATCCGACCTCTGCTGGACGGGGACCCGGCCCTCAACGAGCAGCTGACGGCCCTGGAAGGCTGGGCCCGCAGCACCTTCGAACGCCAGCGGGACCTGATTGCCACGCGCCGGGCCGCCGGCTTTGTCCGCGAATGCCACGGCGACCTGCACCTGGCCAATATCACCCGTTACGACGACAGGGTGATGGTCTTTGACTGCATCGAGTTCAGCGAACCCTTCCGCTGGATCGACGTGATCAACGACCTGGCCTTCCTGCTGATGGACCTGGAGTCCCGCCGGGAATTCGCCCTGGCCAGCCATACCCTCAATGCCTACCTGGAATGGCGCGGTGACTTCGACGGCCTCGCCCTGCTGCCATTTTACAAAGCCTACCGGGCCATGGTCCGGGCCAAAATTGCCCTGTTCACCCGGGGCAATCCCGGCCTGCCGGAGGCCGAGAAAGAGGCCCTGCTGCAGAAGTACCGCGACTACGCCAACCTGGCGGAGCACTATACGGAAATCCCCAACCCATACCTGCTGGCCACCACCGGGCTGTCCGCCAGCGGCAAGTCCACGGTCAGTCACGCCCTGGCCACCGAGCTGGGGCTGATCCGCCTGCGCTCCGACGTGGAACGTAAGAGGATGGCCGGCCTCGGCCCCCTGGACAGCTCCCGCTCCGGTGTTGGCGAGAATCTGTACACGGAGGCGGCCAACCGCAAGACCTACCATCGGCTGGCGGACCTCTCCCGGCAACTGCTGCAGGCAGGCCTGGGCGTGGTGGTGGATGCCGCCTGCCTGCGGGAGAACGAGCGGGAACTGCTGGCGTCAGTGGCCGAGAATCTGGCACTGCCCTTTGCCCTGATTCATTGCGAGGCACCCGAGGAAGTCCGGCGCGAGTGGATACGGGCCCGTCGCGGGGATGCCTCAGAGGCGGACGAATCCCTGCTGGAGCAGCAAAAGCAGTGGGAAGAACCGCTTTCCGAACCGGAAAAGACCCACACTGTGCATATCCGTACCGATGAGCGCCTGGCCGCCGGAGAGCTGGCCGGTCGTATCCGGGCGCATTTCGGCATTGACCGGGGCACCTGATGGGGGCGGCCCCCGACGGTGGCAACTGGCACCGGGTCTGCCCCGAGACAGCGCTGACCGGGGGCCGGTTCCACGAGTTCACCCTGGAAGGCCAGCCCTGCTTTGTGTTCCGCCATGGCAACCGTCTGCTGGCCTACCGCAACCTGTGTCCCCACCTGGGCATCACCTTTAACTGGCGCCCCGGGCAGTTCATGGACGCCGACGGCTGCTTTATCCACTGCGCCAACCATGGTGCGCTGTTCACCCCGGAGTCCGGTGAGTGCATCGCCGGGCCCTGCCAGGGGGACCGGCTGATACCGGTTTCGCTGCGGGTCCGCGACCGCGATATCGAGGCCCGGCTATAACCGCACCGGCAACTCCCGCACCAGGGCGAGGGTGCCGGACGGGCTGCCATCCCGCAGCAGGTCGGCCTGCCAGGCCATCAGCTCCACCCCCGTGGCGGCCGCGTCCCGCAGCAGTTTGCCGTAGGCCGGGTCAATATGGTCGGCCGGCCTCACTTCACCAGCGCCGGTGTGGTTGACGCAGAACAGCAGCACCGCCCGGTCGCCTGCCCGTGCCTGCGCCATGAGTTCGCGCAGGTGTTTCTGCCCTCGCAGGGTCACCGCGTCGGGGAAAAAGCCCACGCCCCCCTCACACAGGGTGACGTTCTTTACCTCCACCCAGGCATCCGGACGCCGGGGGTGCCCGGACAGGTGCAGGTCTATACGACTGCTTTCCACGCCGTAGCGCACCTCTGTCCGCACCGAAGTGTAACCCGCCAGCGCCGGGATGCGGCCGGCTTCCACCGCCTGACGGGCCTGGGCGTTGGGGCGACCGGTATTGACGCAGGCCAGCACCCCCGGCTCGGTCTCCACCAGCTCCCAGGTGTAACGGAGCTTGCGTTTCGGGTTGCTGGCCGGGCTCAGCCAGACCCGGGCGTTCTCCGGCTGACAGCCCATCATCGAACCGGTATTGGGGCAGTGGGCGGTCACAATTTCGCCATTGGGCAGTCGCACATCGGCAAGAAAACGCTTGTAGCGTTTGACGAGGCGCCCTTCGACAAGCTTTTCGGGATAATCCATGACGTCTCCCTGTTCCGTTGGTGGGCTGAATGGTGGTTGCCGGTCCGGCTGGTCGCAAAGCCCGTCACTGGGCCGCTGGCCGATCATACGGTGAACCGGCAACCGTGCGCGAATTAACCGATCGGACACTGGCGCCCCCGCAACAGATCTGCTATTTTCCGCAGATTCCTGAGGAGCCCCGGGCTCCTGATGCAGACGGGCGCAGGGCAGCACGGAAAACGCTGCGCTCTTTTGGAGTATCAATAAGAGGCCAGGTCACATGGCAAATACCGCAGAGAAAACACGCGAGAGCTTTTCCAACTTCACCCCCTACGAAGCGAAAAAGGGTGAAGAATACATGAGCCCTGAGATGCTGCAACACTTCCGCGACCTTCTGATGCAGTGGCGCCAGGAGCTTATGGAGGAAGTGGACCGCACCATGCATCACATGCAGGAAGACGCAGCCAACTACGCCGACCCCAGCGACCGGGCATCCCAGGAAGAGGAATTCTCGCTGGAACTGCGCACCCGCGACCGGGAACGCAAGCTGATCAAGAAGATCGACAAGACCGTTGATCGCATCGACAAGGACGACTACGGCTACTGCGACCAGTGCGGCGTGGAGATCGGCATCCGCCGCCTGGAGGCACGCCCCACGGCCACCCTGTGCATTGACTGCAAGACCCTGGCCGAGATCCGCGAACGCCAGACCGGCATCTGACCGGCCCCTGCCCGGACGTGGGGGCTCCGCCCTCACGCCGGTTTTCCCATGCCCCATCCGGCTTACCGCGGGCGTTTCGCCCCTTCCCCCACCGGTCCCCTGCATTTCGGCTCACTGGTCACCGCCCTGGCCAGTTACCTTGAAGCCCGCACCCGCGATGGCCAGTGGCTGGTGCGTATCGAGGACCTGGACCCCTTGCGGGAAAGCCCGGAAGCTGCGACACGGATTCTCCACAGCCTGGAGGCCCACGGCCTCCACCCCGATGGAGACGTGCGCTACCAGTCCCGGCGGCTGGATGTCTACCGCCGGCAGGCAGAACACCTGGTCAGCCAGGGCCGGGCCTACCACTGCGCCTGTTCCCGCAAGGAACTGGCCGCCGCCGGCGGTCGCCACTCCTACCACTGCCGCCAGGGCGGCCAGCTCCCCCCGGACCGCCCGCGGGCCATACGCTTTGCTTTGCAGGACGAGGACGCCCGGTGGCAGGACCGGATTCTCGGTGAACAGCGCCAGGCGGTGCAGGCAGAGCTGGATGACCCGGTGATCATCCGCAAGGAGGGCTTTGTCGCCTACCAGCTGGCGGTGGTGGTGGACGACATCGAACAGGGCATTACCGAAATCGTGCGCGGTTCCGACCTGCTGGAGACCACGGCCCAGCAGCGGCAGATCTGTCAGGCCCTGCAGGGCACGCCTCCGGCCTGGGCACACATTCCGGTCGTGCTGAACGATCAGGGCCAGAAGCTGAGCAAGCAGAACCTTGCCCCCGCCCTGGATGACGGCAGAGCGGGACACAACCTGTGGCAGGCGCTGGTCAGCCTTGGCCAGCAGCCGCCCCCCGACCTCGCCGCCGCCAGCCCCGACGAGGTTCTTGCCTGGGCGCG